>CAZIHC010000047.1:0-11257 GCA_964538605.1 uncultured Herbinix sp.
TTTGGTACTTTGATTTTCCATTTGAAATTTCGTTTTTCCGATAACATTACTGTAAAATTTAAAAGTAAATTCTCCAATATATTTATCTTTTGCATATACAATAGAAGTTCCGAGAAGTGATATAAATAATAGGGATAAAAATATAGATTTAGTAATTCTTTTTTTCATTATGACATGCCTCCTTTTTGTTTATTTTATCCGCAGATAATTGTTATAAATTTGACATAGATATAATACCATATTTTTCCATTATTATCAATCATAAAATTTCATATAATTACTTCAAAATAAAACCGTTATTGCATACGTTTGAAATTAAATGTAATAATTTTTGCCAAATGACAGCTAACAGAGAATTAACAGCTAATGCAACCTTTAACTTTGTGTCATATGAATATATATTCATAAAAACTGCACCTCCAATATTATTTTGTCTAGCATATGGGGTGCAGTTCATCTAAAATATAGAAGCATTATTTTATGGGAATGCAAGTGTTTAATTTATCGATTCACAGGTTTATACCAGGGTATAGTACCGTCCTGCAATGCATCCTCAAATGAAGGAATGGCAGGAGGTTTTCCTCCGTAGTGATCATAAAAACTTTGCGGATACAGGACATTTTTATTTTTCTTTATATTGTCCGTATTTACCACGGAGTCTTCATTTTCTCTTACTTTTCTTGCAACTATAATTATCCTGTAATTGTCAAGTTCATACGAACAGGTAGACAGGGTAAGTATCCTGTCATTTTCGTTTATATCAACATCATCTATATTAAAGAGGGAACGAACCCTAACCTGGTATATAAAATCCAAAAAGTCCCTGTCATCTTTAAAGGTAGACCTGTTAAAACTGAAAAAATCACCTTTTGAATTGTCGCCGGGTGTGATAAACACTGAAAAAATCTTCCATAAACCTTCCTCATATATGGTATCAAAGCTGATAATGGGGTGTTCTTTAAGGAAATTAATATCTTTATACTTGGTCAGATAATGGAACATATCATCTGAGGAGGTCATATTATGGCCGTGAATTACAAGATTTTTAGTATTGGTTTCCACCGATGAAGTATAGTCAAGAAAAATACTGCCGGCTTTCAGATAAGACTTGGTGGCCCAGTCCCTGGTAAGATAAAATTCCGGATCTTCCGGACCGGATTGCACGACCACATAATCAATTTTTGTATCGTTTTCACCGTTTACATTGTCTATCTTGATCCAGCCTTTGACATCCTCGTTAATTTCCAGCAGTTTTTTAAATTTTAAAAGCCTACCTTTTTCATCCCGGTTGGGATCTGTTATAACCGCTTCTTTGACATCCCCGTCTTGATTTATGTCAGCGGTATCGTTATCATTTTCAGTATTAAAATCCGAAATAAATTCATCCTCATCTTTATCCTGACCGATTTCTTCAGAATCGGAATCATACAGTTCTTTGGCTTTCTCTATTGATTTTTTCATTTTATATGGCTGAATAAGGACTTCATTTATAAAAAGGGCTAAAAAAATAATAAAGCCTATTGTAAACAGAATCCGCAGGCTTTTAAAAATGATTTTTTTTCTTTTCTTTCTGATTTCATCGGCATTTGTGCCTGTGGTACCGGCTAATGTATCAGCAGTAAGTATATCATCACTTTTGCCGGCATCATCCGGTTGAGAAGCATTCTCCTGGTTTTTTTCTGTTTTTGGTTCAGTATTTTCCTGTACCTTATTAAGATCTACTTCCGTATCTGTATCAGGTTTTATTTTATTTTCCGATATAGATTTATCTGTTAAATCAGCTTCAAAATCAGAACTTCCGGCCGTATCTGCCTTATTCCCCCGATTATTTTTATCTTCAAAAGTTCCATTATCATTTATGGACATGGCTTAATCCTTTCTAAAATTATACTGATATACCATAATTATACAACTTAGGAATAAGTCAGTAAAGATACAAATAAATTTAAACTAAGCATATTCGATAGGATGATCGGTTTGATAAATATAAAGTTTAAGGTTGATATGAAATTCCTTATTGCCGCCATGATAGCTCTTATTTTTTCCCTGATTAATTATAATTCGATTAAAAATTATTATAATATGACACTTCCTAAATTCATTCCCAATAAAGTTAACTTTGAAGAAAAACTAAAGAAAGAAAATATAAATGCCCAGGAAAATTCACAAAACGCACAGGAAAATTCGGATACTTCTTCGAAACTCAAGCTTAATGCCTTGGCCGCCCTGCTTTTGGATGCCGAAAACGACAGGGTTCTTTTTGAAGTTAACGGCTATAAAGAATTGCCCATGGCCAGTACGACAAAGATTATGACCTGCATTATCGCATTGGAAAAAGGCAAAATGGATGATGTAGTCAACATTTCTTCGTACGCCGCCAGTATGCCCGATGTGCAGCTGAATATCAGGGAAGGAGAGCAGTATTACTTAAAAGACCTTTTATATGCCCTAATGCTTGAAAGTCATAACGATGTGGCCGTGGCCATAGCCGAGCATATAGGGGGTTCTGTTGAAGGTTTTGCCACCATGATGAACGATAAGGCAAGATCATTAAATTGCAACAACACAAATTTTGTTACCCCCAGCGGACTTGATGCGGAAGGCCATTATACAACGGCCAGAGACCTGGCGGTTATTGCATCTTATGCCATAAAAAATAAAGATTTTATAGCAATAACCAATACAGCGTCCCATCAGTTTAAAGAGCTTAAGTATGGCAGAAGCTTTTCGGTCACAAACAAAAATAAATTCCTGTACATGATGGACGGGGCAATAGGAGTAAAAACAGGCTTTACCGGAAAAGCGGGCTATTGCTTTGTGGGAGCCATAAAGAGGCCGGACAGAACTTTAGTGTCCGTCGTATTGGGCTGCGGCTGGCCCCCGAATAAAAATCTGAAATGGACCGAAACAAAACGGATTATGACTTACGGTCTTGAGAATTTTGAGAAAAAGCAGATATTTGAGGATAAAAAGTTTAATCCTGTTTATGTTGAAGACGGCCAAACCGAATTTGTAGGTTTAAAAATAAGTGGCGATTTAAACCTGCTGCTGGGAAAAGATGAAAAAGTACATATAGAGTATAACCTGCCCGAATATTTAACAGCTCCTGTAATCAAAGGCCAGCAGGTAGGCTCTGCAAAATATTATATAAACGGTAACCTTTATACCGAAATACCCATTTACACAACCGATGAAAGCAAGAAAATTGACTTTAATTTCTGCTTAATAAAAATCATTAAACTTTGGAGCCTCCAATATGACAAAAAATGAATATTGTGACAGGTATCAATGAAAAATATAAATAATGAAACGTAATAAAATCATATAAATTTAAGTTGAATATCAAATTTAACTTATATCTGTCACTATTAACTTATTAGAAGTGTTATATGGGAAAGAAAATTACAGACAAAGTAACTTGGGTCGGCAAAGTTGATTGGGAGTTAAAAACCTTTCACGGTCATGAATATTCAACAAACAAAGGCTCATCCTATAATTCTTATTTAATAAAAGATGAAAAGACGGTTTTAATAGATACCGTATGGCTGCCTTATGACGATGAATTTGTGGCGAATTTAAAGAAAGAAACAGCATGCCGGATAACAATGAAATAAATACTTTAACAGAATTCGGGAAAAATTTTGTTGAGCAAATAAAGTAAAACTTTGATGCAATAAAACTGATATAAAAATGCAAAAGATTTTTTATATAAAGTTAAGCTTTTACAGGTAAAATTATCAGGTATTTAATTTAATAAAACTAAATGTAATTAGCTTAATAAAATAATAATAAGGGGTGTCACATAATTAGAAGAATAGGATATAGATATAATCAAACCATATAATTATTTGATTATATCCATATCCCGGCAGAATTATGACAACCCCTTATTTATTTATAAATCTTATTATTTATCAAATCCGAAATAATTCATGCAGTTGTTGTAAGAGATATCCTCCACAAGTTTTTTAAGGACCCTCATATCTTTAGGAAATCTTCCGGTTTCAACCATTGTGCCGAATACGTCACAAAGGATCCGTCTGAAGTATTCATGCCTTGTATATGATAAAAAGCTTCTTGAATCTGTAAGCATTCCGACAAAATTGCTTATCAGACTTAAGCTGCAAAGAGTGGTAAGGTGATCTCTCATGCCGATTTCATTGTCATTAAACCACCAGGCCGAACCGTGCTGAAGCTTTCCGATGGCACTGTCGTTCTGGAAACATCCGATGACGGTGTCAATAGCCGCATTGTCAACAGGATTGAGAGAGTATACGATGGTTTTAGGCAGCTCACCGGTCACATCAAGGGCATTGAGAAAATCAGCCAGTTGCGCGGATGAATTTCTGCTGTTATCTATACAGTCATAGCCGGTATTGGGACCAAGGATTTTATACATACGGGTGTTGTTGTCTCTCTTTGCCCCGTAATGAAGCTGCATAACCCAGTTTAAGCGGTTATATTCCCTTCCGAAGAACAGCAATAAAGCCGTTTTATATTTCAGGATCTCTTCTTCGGTCAGAATATCCCCTTCAAGACGGCGTTTCATTATCTTTTCAATTTCATCCTCACCGGCCGGATAATACATTACAAAATCAAGTCCATGGTCGGCAGTTTTGCACCCCACACTGTTAAAGAACTCCATACGTTTCTTAAGTGCTTCACAAAGGGCAGCAAAGGAATCAATTTTGACATCGCTTACAACCGACAGTTTTTCAAGATATGCCACATACCCCGGTTTTTCTATATTTACTGCTTCATCCGGGCGGAATGCAGGAAGCACTTTGGTTTCAAAGGTTTTATCCTTGGAAAGGCTGATATGATATTCCAAAGAATCCACCGGATCATCAGTCGTGCAAAGCACAGTAACATTGGACCTTTTAATAATCCCCCTGGCGCTTAAATCCGGGTCTTTAAGCTTCTCATTGCACAGTTCCCATACTTCATCAGCCGTTTCCGAATTTAAAATACCTTTATACCCGAAATATCTCTGTAATTCAAGATGGCTCCAATGGTATATGGGATTACCTATGGCCAGTTCCAGTGTCTGGGCCCATTTCTTAAACTTTTCCTTGTCCGGAGCATCACCGGTTATGTAATATTCGCTTATGCCGTTTGCGCGCATTAACCTCCATTTGTAATGGTCACCGCCTAGCCAAAGCCTGGTTATATTTTCAAACCTGACATCTTCGGCAATTTCCTTAGGGCTGATATGACAATGATAATCCACTATAGGCATATTTTTTGCATATTCATGATATAAGGTTTTTGCTGTTTCGGTTGATAATAAGAAGTCCTGATCCAAAAAAGGTTTCATAAATACCCTCCAAATTATAATAATTTGCTTTGATTATATATTTCAGCAACCATAAAATCAAGTATTGGGACAGTATTCAAAAATATGATTATACTTTTTGGCATTTTCAAACTAAAGTTAATCTTACCGGTATTAATTGCACCGCCGGGATTGTATTTATGAATTGGCAAAAAAATCGTTTTACATTTCTGTTAAGGTTGACTTACGAAAATTTTAGTTCTATACTTTACTTAACTACTAAATTATTGCTCAAACGAAGGAGAGATACTATGGCTAAAATTATTACTATGGGAGAAATAATGCTGCGTCTTTCCACTCCCGGATATCAGAGATTTATTCAGGCCGATAGCTTTGATGTATGTTACGGCGGAGGAGAAGCCAACGTAGCCGTATCACTGGCTAATTACGGTCATGAGGCATATTTTGTTACAAAAATACCTAAAAACCCCATCGGAGACAGCGCTATAGCATCCCTTAGAAAATTTAATGTAAATTGTGATTATATTGCCAGAGGGGGAGAAAGGTTAGGTATTTACTTTCTTGAAACAGGCGCTTCCATGAGAGCTTCCAATGTTGTTTATGACAGAGCCCATTCAGCTATTGCCGAGGCTGATCCTTCCGATTTTGATTTTGATAAAATTTTCGAAGGTGCCGACTGGTTCCATTTTACAGGTATAACTCCTGCTATCAGCGATAAGGCTGCCGTCTTAACCGAGGAAGCCCTAAAAGCTGCTAAAAGGCATAATCTTACCGTATCGGTTGATTTAAATTACAGGAAAAAATTATGGTCAACGGAAAAAGCCCAGCGTATAATGACTAATCTTATGCAGTATGTAGACGTTTGCATAGGCAACGAAGAAGATGCGGAAAAAGTCTTAGGCTTTAAGCCCGGCAACACCAATGTTGTAAGCGGTGAGCTGGAATTGGCCGGCTATCAGGATATTTTTAAGCAGATGGTCGACAAATTCAACTTTAAATTTGTAGCCAGTTCATTAAGAGAAAGCTACTCCGCATCTGATAACGGCTGGTCGGCTTGCATCTATGACGGAAAAGAATTCTATCATTCCAGAAAATACAACATCAGAATAGTAGACCGTGTCGGCGGCGGAGATGCTTTTGCCGCAGGATTAATCTGCGGACTGGTCGAAGGCAAATCCATGAAGGAATCTTTAGAGTTTGCGGTTGCCGCATCCGCATTAAAACATACAATTCCCGGTGACTTTAATGTGGTAACCAGGGCGGAAGTAGAAGCTTTAGTCGGCGGAGATGCTTCCGGAAGAGTACAAAGATAAATTTCAGAATAAATTTTAATACATATCTGTAAATTATTCGTAAATATTTTTCCTGAATACCTCTGAATTACTTAAGAAAAATTCGTAGAATTAAATAAATTCAGACTCAAGCCAAATATCCATAATTATTCAGATATTTGGCTTTTTTATGCAAATAATTTAAGCATCAAAAAGAGTCTTAGGCTGTGAAAATATGTAATTATTTAATTTATACAAATTAGGCTTGATTATTTTTAATAATACAAGTATTATTAATATGTTTTAAATTATAATTATGGAGGTCTGTGACATGAGTAAGAAAACAAGCAAAAAACAAAAGAAAGCTCCCATGAATAAAAATACCAAAATTCTTATATATGCATTAGCAGGCATATTCATTTTATGCATGATAGTCCTAATTGCAATAGAAAGTGTTCCCAACCGTATTACTGTCAAAAATAAAACCGATAAAAAACTGGAATATGTTAAGGCTTATTTTGTCGATGAAGAAGGTCCTTTTACGGATCCTATTCAGTTTGATATGATTGAACACGACAGTACTTATGCGTTCGGTCTTGAAAGGCAGGATTTAACTCACCGTGAAGCAAATCTTGAGATACGGTTTAAATTTGAAGGTTATGATGAACTGTTTGTTGATGCAGGTTATTTTAACGATATATTTAATGGTAAAATTACAATCAGCTTTACCGATGAGGGCGATAACGTTTTATTGCATGTGAAAGCATCAAACGGAATTTTGCCAAATCCTAATATAGACTGCAATGAGGAATATTTAGTAAATCTTCAGGAAGGTTATGTAGACAATTAATCAGGCATTACCATAAAGCAAAGGAGTTAAAAACATGGTTAAACTTTATGACAAAGGTGTATATCTGGTTAACGGCAGAGATATAATCGAAGATACATATGAGGCAGCTGCGGCCATTTACCAAAAAACCGGTTTAAAAGATATTAACAAAGATACCGCCAAAAAATCCACCATGGCATATGAAATCCTTAAAAACCATAATACTTCCGGAAATATGGAAAACCTGAAATTAAAGTTTGACAAACTGATTTCCCATGACATTACATACGTGGGAATCCTGCTTACTGCAAGGGCCAGCGGGCTTGAGAAATTTCCGATTCCTTATGTGCTTACCAACTGTCATAACAGCCTGTGCGCCGTAGGCGGGACCATCAATGAAGATGACCATATGTTCGGACTTTCCTGTGCGAAAAAATACGGCGGAATATATGTTCCTGCCCATCAGGCGGTTATACATCAGTATGCCCGTGAGATGATGGCCGAATGCGGCAGTATGATTTTAGGTTCCGACAGCCACACCCGCTACGGCGCTTTAGGAACCATGGCCGTCGGTGAAGGCGGACCTGAACTGGTAAAGCAGCTGCTTGAAAGAACATACGACATTACAATGCCAAAGGTAATTGCAGTTTACTTGACCGGTTCCGTAAGAAAAGGAGTCGGTCCCCAGGATATAGCTCTGGCTATTATAAAAGCCGTATTTAAGAACGGATATGTAAACAACAAAGTTATGGAATTTGTAGGCGACGGTATAAAAAATCTCAGTATGGATTACAGGATAGGAATAGACGTAATGACAACCGAAACCACCTGTCTTTCTTCCATCTGGGAAACCGACGAGGCAGTAAAAGAGTATTACGAATTACATAACAGGCCATCAGGATATAAAAAGCTTCAACCCGGTCAGGTTGCTTATTATGACGGAATGGTTTATGTGGATCTTTCAGAGATAAAACCCATGATTGCCATGCCGTTCCATCCGAGCAACGCTTATACGATAGAAGAGTTCAATGCAAACCTCTATGACATCCTGGATGAAGTTGAAAAAAATGCCCTGATAAGCCTTGATAATAATAAGATAAAATATACCCTTAAAGATAAGGTAAGAAACGGTAAGTTTTTTGTTGATCAGGGAACCATTGCAGGCTGTGCGGGAGGAAGTTTTGAAAATATTTGTGATGCAGCAGATATATTGGACAACAAATACATCGGTTCCGGTGAATTCTCCTTAAGCATTTACCCTGCCAGTCAGCCGATATTTATGGAACTGGTTAAAAACGGCGCCATAAGCAAACTCATAGCTGCCGGCGCCACAATCAGAACTGCTTTCTGCGGCCCTTGCTTCGGAGCAGGAGATACTCCTGCCAACAACGGCTTCAGCATAAGACATACCACCAGAAACTTCCCGAACAGAGAAGGTTCCAAGATAACCCAGGGACAGATCGCATCGGTTGCTTTAATGGATGCCCGCTCAATTGCTGCAACGGCTGCCAACCAGGGTTATCTGACATCAGCCGAAGATATAGATGTGAATTTCGGTAAACCCAGTTATTTCTTTGACAGCAGAATATATGAAAACAGGGTATATGACGGAACAGGAAAACCCGAGCCCGATGTTGAGATAAAAATGGGTCCGAACATAGTAGACTGGCCCAAGATGTCGGAACTTACCGACGACATTATCCTTAAAGTAGTTTCTGTTATTCATGATCCGGTAACCACTACCGATGAATTGATTCCGTCCGGTGAAACCTCTTCATATCGCTCCAATCCTTTGGGCCTTGCCGAGTTTACTCTGTCAAGAAAAGACCCTGCTTATGTAGGCCGGGCAAAAGAGGTTCAGAATGCCGAAAAAGCCCGAATTAACGGCAAAGATATAACAGCAGTACTTCCGGAACTTAAGGACGTTTATAAGGCCATTGAATCCAAGTTCAATATTGATAAGAGCAAGACTCAAATAGGAAGCACCATATATGCGGTAAAACCCGGAGACGGTTCAGCAAGAGAGCAGGCCGCAAGCTGTCAAAAAGTTCTCGGAGGACTTGCCAATATCGCAAAAGAATACGCCACAAAAAGATACCGTTCCAATCTGATAAACTGGGGCATGTTGCCTTTCTTATACGACGGTGAACTGCCTTTCGAAAACGGGGATTATATCTTTATAAAAGGAATTAAAGATGCCGTACTTAACAAAAATTCCGAAATTAAAGCTTATGTGGCAAATAAAGACATGAAAGAATTTACTTTGCGCCTTGGGGATCTTACCGATGACGAAAGAGAGATTATAATAAACGGATGCCTGATAAACTATTATAAAAACCGGAAATAAAACAAGACTCAATTTCGGGTGTGATACTACTTTTTATAATCAGAAAAAAGCCATCTTACAGATATATGGAACGCATGCGCCTATGGAAATATATAAGAGTTTCTTTTTACCTGAGTATTAATGTTAGGCCATCAAACCGATTTGCTTGAGCGAAGCGAGTTATCGGTTTGATGGCCTGTTTAACATAAAATACTCAGGTAAATTAGAAACTCTTATATATTGAAATCGAAGCATGCGTCTACATGTGTGTAAGATGGCTATATTTACTGACCGTTTTATCGCACCCGAAATTTTCTCTATTTATTTATTGCTTCCAGATATACTCGTAAATCCTTGTCCTTTTCCAAAGCCTCTTTGGCCTTTTCGTCAGTATTTACTATCAGTTCCTGTACCTTTTCATCCTGATCTCTTTCATCATAATAAGCTTTCAGTGTTTCATCCATTTCGGATGTGAAGATCTTAAAATCACCTTTTTCATCGGTAATAAGATAGAACTTGTCCAATTTCGGATAAGTTGTTTTAATATTAATATACTTTAATTCATGATATACATATACGATGTATGAGCCTTCCTCATAGCTCTTCATGATATAACAGGTAATATCACGGATATCATCCAAAAATCTGGTTTCTTTCTGCAGGTCAGGCAATGGCTGTATGTTGTCGGGATCGGTCACAAGAGTTTTTAATAGCTGATAGTCGCATAAGTTCACTGCCACATAATAATCCTGGAAGAATTTTTCTATTTCCGGATGTCCCCCTTTTTCCAGTTCAAACACCGGCGGGGGGGTCGGTGTGGGAGAGGGGGTCGGTGTAGGTGAAGGTGTTGTGGCAGACAGCATGCTTGTCCCCACATTAAAAGCCTGTACTGTTATATCATTATTCTGATTATCTATTTCACTAAATTCGTTTGTATTACTTATCGCTTGTTTATCTTCGGATAAATCACCGGCATATGATATGGGATGCAAGGCCCCTACGAATAAAGACAGGCCGCCGATTCCCATGCAATATATCAATGTCATAATAAAAGATCTTTTCATGTTCGGCTTCATAGTAACTCCTTAATTTATTATTTTCTTACACGTCAATTTTATCTAATAATGGGGCAAATTACAAGCAGTATTTCATTTTTTTGTAATACTTTTGTAATATGTTTTATAATAAAATTCTACCTTACGGAATTTTTAAATATTTCTTGTTATATTTAATCCTGTATATTAGAATTAGTATGAACTTACCATAATTTATTAGATAGGAGTGAGATTATGGCAATAATAATTGACGGAAAGAAAATTTCAGGTGATATAAAAAATGAGTTAAAAGAAAAGGTCGCAAAATTAAGTGAAAAAAATATCACAATAACCTTATGTGTAATACAGGTAGGAGCTGATCCGGCTTCTTCAATTTATGTAAGAAACAAGAAAAAAGCCTGCGAAGAAATAGGAATTAGGTCCATATCCTATGAGCTTCCTGAGGCAACATCACAGGAAGAGCTTATTAATCTCATACAG
>CAZIHC010000048.1:0-11228 GCA_964538605.1 uncultured Herbinix sp.
TAAGAGGCAATATTGCCGATGTAAGTAATGCTACAATAAACTCATCAAAAGAAGCAGTTTCCCTGTGTATAACTATGCTGGGAATAATGGCTATGTGGACTGGTATGATGCAGGTGGCAAAAAAATGCGGGTTAGTTGCCTCCTTTACAAAGGCTCTTAGGCCTGTAATCCGTTTTCTTTTTCCCGATTTGCCAAAAGGGCATATTGTAAACGAATATATTGCCTCTAATATGATAGCAAATATTTTAGGTCTCGGCTGGGCAGCCACTCCTATGGGCTTAATGGCTATGCGGGAACTGAAAAAGCTGAACGGGAATCGGGAAATAGCAAGTTGTGATATGTGTACATTGCTGATTGTCAATATTTCATCTCTTCAGTTAATTCCTGTTAATATAATTGCATACCGTAGCCAGTATGGGTCAGCCAATCCTGCGGAAATTCTGATGTCGGGAATAGTTGCCACAAGCATATCCACATTGGCAGGAGTTATTTTTGCAACTGCAGCAAGAAAAATAAGTAAGCTAAAAGAAAGAAAGCGATAAAATGTATTAAATATATAATATGGGTTTGTAATTATATATAAAAAATGGTCTTTAGGCGGATTTAATTTAGAAAAGGATACAAATCAGATGATTGGTGTTGAATAATAATTAATCAAATTTTATTTAATATAAGCAAGAACAATTACAATAGGTAGAGATATTAAAAAAAAATAAAGATAGATAAAAGAGGGGACTATTATGAATTTTATTGTATACATATCTGATTATATAATACCTTTTATATTCTTTTATGTAATCGGATTAGGACTGCTTACAAAGACATCTATTTTTGACGAATTTATTGAAGGGGCAAAAGAGGGCTTTAAAGTGGTTTTTGATATTTTACCCACTTTAATCGGTCTTATGGTTGCTATAGGAATTTTAAGGGCTTCAGGTGCATTGGATCTTCTGTCAGGTCTTTTAAAACCTATAACGGATAAGCTTCATTTTCCTTCGGAACTTTTGCCGATAGTTCTGGTAAAAATGTTTTCATCCTCGGCAGCCACAAGCCTTCTTTTGGATATTTATAAAGAATATGGGCCGGATTCCTATTTGGGGAGACTGATATCGATTATATTAAGCAGCACCGAGACTATATTTTATACAATGGCAGTTTATTTTATGGCTGCGGGAGTCAAAAAAACAAGGTATACCTTAGCCGGTGCCCTTGTGGCAACACTGGCCGGAACTATAGCAAGTGTAATTATAACGAATTTGGTTTTTTATTAATGTCTAAAAGCTTCAGCACCTGTAATATTTGCATAATATAAGAAAAAGAGGTAAAATCTATAAAAAGGAAGCTTACACTACCGTTTAATATATCAAATATATTGTAAGAGATATTCACAATAAAAAGGAGGGCAATGCAATGTCCATATTGGGTGCGTTTATTGTTCCTCATCCGCCTTTGATAATACCCCAGATCGGTAAAGGTGAAGAAAAGAAAATTCAAAAAACTATCGACAGCTATCACGAAGTTGCAAGGAGGATAGCTGAACTTAAACCCAATACTATTATCGTAACAACGCCGCATTCGGTTTTGTATTCCGACTATTTTCATATTTCACCCGGAAGCAGGGCAAAAGGGGATTTCAGACGGTTCGGAGCCAGAGATGTTTCTTTTTCGGTGGAATATGACGAAGAATTTGTAAAAGAACTTGAAGCTTTGGCAGAAAGAAAGCGAATAGATGCCGGAACTATGGGAGAAAGGGAACCAAATTTAGACCACGGAACCATGGTCCCTCTATATTTTATAAACCAATATTTAAAAGATTATAAACTGGTACGTATCGGTCTGTCAGGCCTTTCGGTTTTGGAACATTACCGACTTGGCAGATGTATAAAGGAAATATCGGACAAGTTAAACAGAAATATAGTATTTGTAGCCAGTGGCGATTTATCTCATAAGCTTAAAGAAGACGGCCCTTACGGATTTGCAGAGGAGGGTATAAGATTTGACAAAGAAATTACCGAAGCGATGAAAAGCTGTGATTTTCTTAAATTTTTAAAGTTTTCGCCCAATTTTACGGAAGCTGCCGCAGAATGCGGTCTTAGGTCATTTATCATTATGGCGGGTGCCTTAAGCGGGCTGAAAGTAGAGGCAGATTTTCTGTCTTATGAAGGCCCGTTCGGTGTGGGTTACGGTATATGTGCCTATAAAATAACAGGTGAAGATGATACCAGACATTTTGATATTGCTTTTAAGGAAGAACAGGCTAAACTGTCCAAGGCAAGGCAAAAAAATGAGGATGCTTATGTAAAACTGGCCAGACTGTCGCTTGAAACCTATGTTAAGACAGGAAAGTATATAAAGCTTCCGGACGATCTTCCTGAGGAAATGACCAAAAAAAGAGCGGGTGTATTTGTGTCCCTGAAAAAATACGGCCAGTTAAGAGGCTGTATAGGAACCATATCACCGGTTACGGGAAGCATTGCCGAAGAGATAATCAGAAATGCCGTAAGTGCCGGACTTAGTGATCCCCGTTTTCCTCCCGTAAGAAAAGATGAGTTGGATGATCTGGCTTACAGTGTGGATGTATTGTCGGAACCGGAACCGGTATTCTCAATTGATGAATTGGACGTAAAAAAATACGGGATAATAGTAAGTTCAGGAAGAAAAAGAGGTTTGCTCCTTCCTAACCTGGAAGGAGTTGATACCGTGGAAAAGCAAATATCCATAGCAAAGAAAAAGGCGGGAATAAAAGACAGCGAAGACATAAAATTAGAGCGTTTTGAAGTGGTAAGGCATAAATAACCGTACCGGGAAAAGAATGGGAGGTACAAAGGCGGTGAAGGTGCAGTGCAATGTATGTCCTCACGGATGTAAACTAAGTGAAGGTCAAACAGGTTTTTGCGGAGGCCGGGCTTGCCGGGGAGGAAAGGTAATTTGTGAAAATTACGGCAGGATTACTTCTTTAGCCCTTGACCCGATAGAAAAGAAGCCTCTGTATCATTATTATCCTGGAAGCAGAATTTTGTCTGTCGGAAGTTACGGCTGTAATCTTAGGTGTCCTTTTTGCCAAAACTGTGAAATATCTATGGCAAAAGAGACGGATATAGATTATATTAATATAAGCTGTGAGGAACTGGTTGAAAAAGCAGCTGAACTTAAAGTAAGGGGAAACATCGGTATAGCTTATACTTATAATGAACCTTTAATAGGCTATGAATTTGTAAAAGACAGCGGTCTTCTTGCTAAAAAAAGAGGCCTTAAAAATGTGGTTGTAACAAACGGGTATATATGTGAAAAACCTCTCCGGGAACTTCTTAGTATAGTGGATGCCTTTAACATAGACCTTAAAGGGTTTACAAATGAGTTTTATAAAAAACTTCAGGGAGATTTGAATACGGTTAAAAACACCATTAAAATTGCTGCCAAAGCCTGCCATGTGGAAGTAACCACCCTTATAGTTCCCGGCGAAAATGACAGCGAAAATGAAATAGAAGCATTGTCAAAATGGCTATCCGATATCAGTCCCGATATACCCCTTCATATAACCCGTTTCTTTCCGAGATGGAAGATGGCGGACAAAAATTCCACACCTGTAAAAACCGTATACCGTTTGGCTGAGGTGGCCCGTAGGCATCTGAGATATGTCCATGAAGGGAATTGTTAATGGTGTCAGGTACCTGGATCAAAACTGTGTCAAAATTGTTAAGAGTGTCAGGTACCGGTGTCAAATTTGTGACAATAAACGGAAGCGGTATTGTTTTAAAATAAAAGCTGTTATATAATAGACTGGATTGTAAGATATAAGAAAGAAAGGAAAGGCAAATGATATTTGAAACCCATGCCCATTATGAAGACAAAGCGTTTGACGAGGACAGAGAGGATATCCTTAACAGTCTTCCCAAACATAATATAGAGTATGTAGTAAATGTCAGTTCTTCCGTAGGCACCGTGGATCAATGCCTGAATCTGGCAGAGGCCTATGATTATATTTATGCTACCGTAGGTATTCATCCGGGAGATACCATGAATCTGGATGAAGAAACTTTTATCTGGCTTAAGGAAAAGGCAAAGCATAAAAAGGTTGTGGCTGTAGGTGAAATCGGCCTGGATTATTATTGGGATACACCCGACAGGGAAACACAGAAGAAGTGGTTTGCCAGACAGATGGAGATGGCAAGAGAGCTTAATCTGCCCCTGGTAATCCACAGCAGGGATGCCGCAAATGATACTTATAATATGATGAAGGAAGCAAAAGCCGATGAAGTTAGGGCAATTTTGCACTGTTTCGGATACGGGGTGGAACAGGCCAGACAATATCTGAATATGGGTTTTTATCTGGGTATTGGCGGAGTAGTTACTTTTACCAATGGAAAGAAACTTAAGGAAGTTGTCGAATATGCTCCTTTGGAGCAATTGGTGCTTGAAACAGATTGCCCATATCTGGCGCCGGTTCCGCACAGAGGAAAAAGAAACAGTTCTTTATATATTCCATTGATAGCGCAGGAAATTGCCAGAATTAAAAATACGGATTATGATACCGTTATCCGCATAACAAATGAAAATGCCAAAAAGTTTTATTTTAAGACGAAAGGGTAAAAGATGGACAAGCTGGGGATTCCTAAGAAAACAATTGAAATTTTAAATAAATACGGTTTTGTACTTCAGAAAAAATACGGGCAGAATTTTCTTATCGATACCCATGTTTTGGAAAAAATTATAAATGCTGCAGAAATAACAAAAGAGGACTTTGTTCTGGAAATAGGGCCGGGAATCGGAACCCTGACTCAGTACCTTTGCGAAAGTGCCGGCAAGGTAGTGGCCGTTGAGATAGACAAAAACCTGATTCCGATTTTAAATGAGACGTTAGCCCCTTATGATAACGTAACAATTTTAAACGAAGATATACTTAAAGTTGATATTGCTTCTTTAGTCAGGGATTTAAACGATAACAAGCCTATTAAGGTTGTGGCTAATCTGCCTTATTATATAACAACGCCGATTATTATGAGCCTGTTTGAAAACCATATCCCGCTGGCAGGCGTAACCGTAATGATACAAAAGGAAGTGGCGGACCGTATAAAAGCGGTTCCCGGTTCAAAAGATTACGGAGCTTTATCATTGGCAGTTCAATATTATGCCAAACCTTACATCGTAGCCAATGTGCCTCCCAATTGCTTTTTGCCCCGTCCCAAGGTCGGTTCGGCGGTAATTAATCTTATACCTTACGATAAATCTCCTTATCAGGTGAAAGATGAAAGTCTATTGTTTGCCTTAATTCGGGCATCCTTTAACCAAAGAAGAAAAACTTTTATAAATTCTGTAACCAATTATGAGGGTCTGCCTTTTGATAAAGATATGATCACGGAAGTTTTGGATGCTATAGGCTTGCCCAGGGATATCAGGGGAGAAGCCTTGACATTGGAACAATTTATAGATATCGCCAATAATCTTTTCGTACGCTCATAAATATTCTTATCTGAAATAAATTTATACGATTTTGAAAATTAATATTGCATAATTATAAATTTTAAATTAATATAATAAAAATAAATAAATAGCCAAATTAATCTTTACAAATTTTTTTTGCCCATTTATTCTATAGGAATTTTATTTTAAGTTCCTGTAGATATAAAATATTATGATAGATAAAATTTATAATTATTTATCTTTATCGTATAAGGTATTTAAGGAGGATTATATGAGTAAACGGACGGACATTCATAAGGTACTGATAATAGGATCGGGTCCTATTGTCATCGGACAGGCTTGTGAATTTGATTATTCGGGTACACAGGCCTGCAAGGCACTTAAAAAACTGGGGTATAAAGTAATCCTGGTAAATTCAAATCCTGCAACAATTATGACGGATACATCAACTGCTGATGTAACCTATATTGAGCCTTTGAATATGGAAAGGCTTACCCATATTATTGAAAAAGAACGGCCTGATGCACTCCTTCCTAACCTTGGGGGACAATCCGGCCTAAATTTATGCTCAGAACTGGAAAAAGCAGGGGTATTAAAGAAGTATAATGTAAAAGTAATAGGAGTCCAAGTTGATGCCATAGAACGGGGAGAAGACAGGATTGAATTTAAAAAGACCATGGCTTCGTTGGGAATAGAGATGGCAAGAAGCGAAGTGGCTTACAGCGTTGAAGAAGCTGTGGAAATTGCAGAGAAACTTTCTTATCCGGTTGTAATAAGGCCTGCTTATACCTTGGGGGGTACCGGCGGCGGACTGGTATACAATGTGGATGAATTAAAGACCGTTGTTACCAGAGGGCTTCAGGCCAGTATGGTCGGTCAGGTCCTGGTGGAGGAATGCCTGCTCGGATGGGACGAACTGGAACTGGAAGTGGTACGGGATTCGGCCGGGAATATGATTACCGTTTGCTTTATTGAAAATATAGATCCTTTGGGCGTACATACCGGAGATTCCATTTGCTGCGCTCCTATGCTTACTATATCAAAGGAGCTGCAGGCCGAACTTCAAAGACAGGCGTATAAAATTGTTGATGCCATAGGAGTAATAGGAGGAACCAACGTACAATTTGCCCATGATCCTAAGAGTGGCCGTATTGTGGTAATTGAGATAAATCCCAGAACATCCCGTTCATCCGCCCTGGCATCTAAAGCTACAGGTTTCCCTATAGCTTTGGTTTCCGCTATGCTGGCGGCCGGTCTTACTTTGGATGAAATACCTTGCGGGAAGTATGGTACTTTGGATAAATATGTTCCCGACGGAGAACATCTGGTAATCAAATTTGCCCGCTGGGCTTTTGAGAAATTTAAGGGTGCCGAAGATATACTGGGAACTCAGATGAAGGCCGTAGGGGAAGTAATGAGCATAGGAAAAACCTATAAAGAAGCTTTCCAGAAAGCTATAAGGAGCCTAGAAATCGGCCGCTACGGACTGGGAGGGGCTAAAGATTTTGCGGAAAAAACGAAAGAAGAGCTTCTGGATATGCTTCATGTTCCTACCAGTGAGCGGCAATTTATAATGTACGAAGCCTTAAGGAAAGGGGCCACGGTAGAAGAACTATATGAGCTTACCAGGATAAAACCGTATTTTATCGAACAGATGAAAGAGCTGGTGGAAGAAGAGGAAAACCTTAAGAAATTTAAGGGTCAAGTACCTCCCACAGACGTATTAAGACAGGCAAAGCTTAATGGTTTTTCGGATAAATATTTGAGCAAGCTGCTTATGGTGGAAGAAGAAGCCATAAGGAAAGCACGGATAGAAGCCGGTATTACGGCATCCTTTGGAAGCATTCATGTAAGCGGTACGCAAAACGCAAAATATTATTACTCCTCATATCACATACAGGATAATAATGAGCCGTTATCATCCGGCAATAAGGTAATAATTTTGGGAGGCGGGCCTAACCGTATCGGCCAGGGAATAGAATTCGATTATTGCTGTGTACATGCCGCTTTTGCCCTTAAGGATATGGGGATCGAAACTGTTATCATAAATTGCAATCCGGAAACGGTTTCTACCGACTATGACACTTCAGACCGACTTTATTTTGAACCTCTTACGATTGAAGATGTTTTAAATATATATGAAAAGGAAAAACCTTTAGGTGTTATTGCCCAATTTGGCGGACAGACACCGCTTAATCTGGCTGCGGAACTTAAGAAAAACGGTGTCAATATTTTAGGGACCACACCGGAAACCATAGACCTGGCAGAGGACAGGGACAGATTCCGCGAAATAATGGATAAGCTGGGCATACCCATGCCGGAAGCCGGAATGGCAGTAAATGTTGAAGAAGCTTTGCAAATTGCAAGGAAAATAGGATATCCTGTTATGGTTCGGCCTTCATATGTCCTGGGAGGCCGTGGTATGGAAATTGTCCGTGACGATGAAGACTTAAAAATTTATATGAATGCGGCCGTAGGCGTTACACCGGACCGTCCGATCTTAATTGACCGTTTCCTTCATAATGCGCTGGAATGTGAAGCCGATGCCATAAGTGACGGAACAAATGCCTTTGTACCTGCGGTCATGGAGCATATAGAACTGGCCGGTATCCATTCCGGCGACTCTGCCTGCGTTATACCGTCCCTGCATATTTCAAAGGAGAATCTGGAAACCATAAAGGATTATACGATAAAGATAGCACAGGAAATGAATGTCTGTGGGCTTATGAATATACAGTATGCCATAGAGGACGGGGTGGTGTATGTACTGGAGGCCAATCCGAGGGCATCCAGAACCGTGCCTCTGGTATCAAAAGTTTGCAATATCCAGATGGTAAGACTGGCTACACAGATTATGGTAGGAAAGTATTTGGGACTTCCTTCTCCGGTTCCGAACCTTAAAGAAAAAAGATTTTCCCATTTCGGGGTTAAAGAAGCGGTATTCCCCTTTAATATGTTCCCTGAAGTGGATCCGGTACTGGGGCCTGAAATGCGCTCAACCGGTGAGGTGTTGGGCCTTGCCGAAACCTTTGGAGAGTCCTTCTATAAGGCACAGGAAGCTACCAATCACAGGCTTCCTTTGGCCGGAACCGTTCTTATAAGTGTTAACGACAGGGATAAGGCCGAGCTTTACGAAGTGGCCAAAGGTTTTGCAGACTGCGGCTTTAAAATTCTGGCCACAAAAGGAACTTATGATGAGATTGTCAAAAACGGTATTCCTGCCGAAAAAATACATAAGCTTGGAAAAGGCAGGCCGGATATTCTGGACGCTATTGCCAACGGACAAATTGATATTATTGTCAATACACCTATTGATAAAAAGGGAGCGGATGACGACAGTTATATCAGAAAAGCAGCTATTAAAAACAGAATCAGTTATGTAACCACCATGGCTGCCGCCAAAGCGACCATTGAAGGAATAAAAGAAATTAAACATAACACCGCAAAGGGTGTACGTTCTCTGCAGGAAATTCACAGTATGATTCAGGATATTACAAATTAAGGCTGTTAATAATACCTAAGGAATGGAAAGCCGGACCATTATCATAATATAATATTAATAGTTATATCCCTCCGAAACATATATGGCAATTGACCATATATCATTTTGGGGGGATTTCTTTATATAAATATTTCTTTAGAAATTTAATTGATTAAATAACCGGAATAAACCCGATTTGGGATAATCTTATTATGGAAACTGTCTTGCGGTATAAATTAGCCTGCCGATGACCGGATGTAAAAGCCTGCAAACAATTATTTTAACTTTAAGAATAACTGCGGATTGGCATAATAAGCATATTTTTGGAATATATTGAATAGAATCATGAAACAACCCAATCATTATGTGTGGCAAGGGAGCGTGATTGTTTGGCTGATTATAAAAGATTTGTGTCTTATATGTATTTATACACAAACGGTATAAAAAAGAAAAATGTAGGTTATGCACGGGTAGATACAAGAAACGGGGAAAGCAGATTAAAGATTTATCTGCAGACGGAAGGACTGCCGGATGGTATCTTCCCTACTTATCTGATCCACAGGCCGGACGGAGATATGGAGTTAATTTATATCGGAGATTGTGTAGCCAAAAACCAGATTATGGACGGAAGACTTTCAGTCGACGAAAATAATGTTATGAATACGGGATTTAAATTCTCCGATATAGGCGGAATTCTTTTGTTTCTTAATACCGTAGAGTTTTATGCTACCCAATGGGATGACAAACCGATTATAGTGGACGATGTTTTGAAAGCTCTGAAACCAAAACCTAATAAACCGGAGTATAAAGAGAATCATGCCGGTTCAAAAGAGCTAACAGAGAATCTTTCGGCCGCTTTCATTGACAAAGAATCTGATTTAAAGAATAAAACAGTTGAGGAAAATCAGAAGCAAACGACAGGAACATCAGATGCAGACAAGCAAGCGGATGCAGAAGAAATCTTGGCGGGCAAACAGGCTGTAAACGATGAAATTACGACGACGGATACAATGTCAGATACGAAAGCAGATAAGGAGGATAAAGCCGTAGCGGAAAGCAAAGAAGAAATTAAAGAAATTACTGCCGCAGATAATAAAAAAGGGGAAGAATTTAGCGATGGCGCCATTAGGGAAGCAGATAAACGTGATGAAAGTTTGGCTTCCGGGGGTATACCGGCGATTACCATTGAAAAACCCGTAACAGTAAGTACAGAAGCAATATTATTGGAGGAAGAAAAAACAGAAATTGATTTATCGGCAACAAAAGATGAAGCGGATAAAAAAGAAGAGGAATATGCAAAAGAACAGACCGATTATAAAGAAGCAGTCCCTGCAAGCAATATGGATAATACAAATAAACAGCTTTCCGCCGGGCAAGGGAATATTGATAATTATGCCGGCATAAAGGAGAAGCAAGGCGGTAGCCAGGTGCCGTTATATATGCTTCCGAGAGGGTATAAGATCAGAGAAAGACTGGGTTCTGCACCCTATGAAAAGCCGATCAATCCCTGGGATCAGGTAGACAGATTCAAGCGTTTTGAAGAAGACAGAAAGAAGGCAGTTGACAGGTTGCCTCAAAGTAAAACTCAACCGGACGTAAATGAAGGGCTAAAAGAAAATCAGGCAATAGAAAAAATATTTAATAATTACCCAAGAATTTATCCTTTTGAGGATAATGAAATTAAAAGATGTGTAAAAATAGAGCCCAAAGATATAGGCACCCTTCCGTCCTGCCTGTGGAATTTAAGCAATAACAGCTTTTTGCTGCACGGTTATTATTGTTATCATCATCTGATATTTGCTGAAATATCAGACAGATACGGGTGCCGCTATATCATAGGTGTTCCCGGAATTTATCATAACAGAGAACGTTTTTTGGCCAGAATGTTCGGCTTTGAGAATTTTAAATCTATCCGTAAAAGGGACTTAAAACAAGGGGACTTTGGCTACTGGTATCAGGAAATAAGACTGTAATTTAATCTATTCCCCGTATGTCAACATACTCTACGTAGGATGACAGTATTTCCTTATACTTGTATAAGGTTTCTTTGTCCGGGCTTGTAAAACCGGGTGATATCACATCGCCGGAATCGATGTATGCCTGGAGATAATAAGCTTTGGCACCCCTGATCCAGTTGCCGATTGATTTCATATCGGCCGGTGTATGAAGCTCGCTGACTATAGTTGTTCTGAATTCATAATCCGTTTTGCCTGAAAGAATTAACGATACGCTTTCCTTGATATAATCTATGGGTATGGCTGAATTTCCTGAAGAAAAAGCGTATTTTTCCGGGGAACTTTTAATATCCATAGCTATATAATCAATT
>CAZIHC010000049.1:0-11222 GCA_964538605.1 uncultured Herbinix sp.
AGTCACTTCTTTTTTATCATGTTTGGGCAATTAATTTTACAACTTACCAAAAAATATATAATAAAATGTTTTGGAAAACCTTTAGTTATGGCTCAATATGCACATGATGTAAAAAATCAAACCCCCAAAAGAAAATTCTTTTATATTCGTGCCGTTTCGTTATCAACCTTGCCTGAATTGACTTTAGTTTTAATTGCTTAAAAATCTTTCCGGCAGGTCCAGGTTGAAATCTTTGGCCAAAGCCCTGAAATTTTCTGAAGTTATTGTCTGCAATTTTTTCGGTGACATGGACAGAACTTTTACCAGAATCTCTGCAGACTTTTCCACCGTATGCATCAGTCCGAAAGTAGAGTCAAAATCTTCTCCGGAGCAAAATGTTCCGTGGTGGGCCCAGATTGCTATGTTATATTTTTTCATCAGTTCGCTTGTGGCAACGGCTATATCCCGTCCGCCCGGAACCATCCATGGAATTACACCTACCCCTTCCGGAAATACCACAGGACATTCGGTAGCCATTTCCCACAGCTCCCTGGTAAATACTTCGTCTTTTAAAGGCAGGACAAATGTTAAAGCAATAATATTGGTGGTATGGGCATGGTATATTACCCGGTGTTTACCGTTAGTTGCAATCTTTTTAACTTCATGATTCATCAAATGGGTAGGCAGTTCGCTGGTCGGCCTGCCACCCCCTGCAAATCCCCATCTGATACGGTATTTTTCACCCTTATTATCTATTTCAATAATACCTATCGAATCTTCCGGGTTGCTTGCTATATTTCTGAAATATTTAGTTGTTCCCGTTACAAGAAAGTATTCTCCTGCCAACTCAGGCACTGTAGTTCCTATCTTTGCCCAACCTCTGTCGGTATCAAGGTCTTCCTTTACCATGTCTATCTCTTCCGGTTTTATTCTGTAGGATAGATTACCGCCGTTTCTTTCGTGCCAGCCTTGTTCCCACCCGTCATTGGCCATACGGATAAAACCCTTGGCAAATGTTGATTCCAAAACTTTCATATATACACCTGACTTTCTTTATTAATCTTTGCTTAAGTATCAATCACTGTTTTCTCTTGCTTAAGCATTCATCCTCATATTTTTTTACTTCTTTAAACCACTCATCCCTTACCGGTACACCTTTCAGCTCACAATAATAGTTGTACACATCACCGAAAGGATAAAGCTTCAATTCTTCCTGAAGGACCATAAGTTCGGTAAACTGTCTCTTATCCTGAAGTTCCGCCATTTTTTTATTGGGCTGCAGCAAAGCATACAATAAAGCTTTTTGCATATTTCTCATTCCGACAACCCAGGCGGCTATCCTGTTTATGCTGGCATCAAAGAAATCAAGGGCCAAAAATACCCTGTCTGCCCCGTTTCTTATTACTTCCTTGGCAATCTCTCTGGTTTCATCGTCAAAAAGAACCACATGGTCGCTGTCCCAGCGTACGGCCCTGGTTACATGTAGTGCCAGTTTATCGCCGAATAAAAGCATGGAAGGAATTTTGTCCGATACGGTTTCCGTCGGATGATAATGGCCGCTGTCCAAAAGACAAAGCAGGTTATTTTTTGCAGCATAATTCATATAAAACTCATGGGAACCGACAGTGTAACTTTCAATTCCTATGCCAAACACCTTTGATTCGACTGCTATGTAAACCTTGCTCTTATCATAAGGTACCGATATGATCTTGTCCAGGGAATCTTTAAGCCTTGCCCTGGGGGCTGTCCTGTCGGCGGGTATATCTTTAAACCCGTCGGGTATCCATATATTCATACAGCAGGGTTTACCAAGTTCCGCAGCGAAATATTCGGCAATCCTTATACAGCAGATGGCATGCCTTATCCAGAAATTGCGAATCTCATCATTCTCACTGGACAAAGTGGCATCCGTTGCTAACGGATGGGCAAAAAATGTCGGATTAAAATCTATCCCCAGATTCCTTTCTTTTGCAAATTCCACCCATTTTTTAAAATGCTTAGGTTCCAACTGATCCCTGTCTGCTTTTTCACCGTCTTCAAAAATTGCATAGCTGGCATGAAGATTAATCCTGTGACTTCCCGGTATCAGGCTTAATGCCTTGTCTATATCGGCCATTAATTCCTGAGGATTTCTTGCTTTACCCGGATATGACCCTGTAGCCTGTATTCCGCCTGAAAGTCCTCCTGCATTGTCAAAACCGGCTACGTCATCTCCCTGCCAGCAGTGCATCGAAATGGGAATTGTATCCAAGACATTAAGTGCTTCGTCCGTATCCACACCTATATTTTTATATATCTCCCTTGCCTGTTCGTACCTTTCTTTAATCGTCATATATAAACCTCCTTATCCTTACACCAATTTACTTAGTCCGATTTCCCGACTGAGATTTTCAGTTGTTAATCTTCTTCATATAAACATTAAGTATATTCTTTAAACTTATCGGTTTTACCTGAATAAACCGTATTTTTTTAAATAAATTCATTTTATCAGAAAGTCCGTTTAAACTGCTTGTGTTATTTCAAAATGCTTTAATCTGCTGACTAACATATCGAATATGTATTACAGTTAATTATCTGCTTACGTATTCCTTAATCTCAAAAGAATTTTGCACAAGCTTTCTGGCTTCTTTTAAGCCCGAAAGTTTTTTAGTACTTATCATCTGAACCAATATGTTTCCTATGGCAGTAGCCTCTTTAGGCCCTGCATAAACTTTCCGCCCGGTCATTTTAGCCGTAATACGGTTAAGATAATCGGCATCGGAACCTCCCCCGATGATATTAATGCTGTGATATTTCCGCCCCGTAATTCCTTCCAGCTCTTCAACCGTATTTCTGTAGCAGACCGCCAGACTGTTATAAATAACCGCCGCTGTCTGGGCATCGGTTTGAGGTACTTTTTGGCCGGTTTCCAAACAATATTTTTTTATTTCCTCAGTCATACTCTTAGGAGCCAAAAATCTTTCGTCGTTGCAGTCTACAATAGAATCTATTGTTTCCAATGAAGCCAGCCTGCAGATTTCATCATAGCTGTAATTTTTCTCAAATTCTTTTTTGACCGACTGAATCATCCAGAGCCCCATGATGTTTTTTAAATATCTGAACCGGTAGTCAAATCCGCCCTCATTGGTAAAATTATGTTCCTTGCTTTTTAAAGAACAGTCCGGTTCTGTTCTTTCAATTCCCATAAGCGACCAGGTACCCGAACTTATATACAGGGTATCATCATAAACTGACGGCACAGCCACAACCGCCGAACCTGTATCGTGAGTAGCCGGGGCAATAACTTCACAGTTAAATCCCACTTCTTTAGCCACATCTTCTTTCAGATAACCCAGGCTTGTTCCGGGTTTAATTATTTCCTGAAATATATGCTCAGGATAATCCAGCATTCTGATTAATTCGTAATCCCAGTTGCAGGTTTTAGGATTTACAAGCTGGGTTGTGGTTGCATTGGTATATTCGGTCTTTTTAATCCCTGTAAGCAAAAAGTTCAAATAGTCCGGTATCATAAGAAGACTTTTTGCCCTATTAAGATTTTGCGGCTCCTTATCTTTAACCGCCATCAGCTGATATATGGTATTAAATATTTGCTTTTGAATTCCCGTCCGTTCGTAGAGGTTATCTTCGGATATTACGGAATATACTAACTTGTCTATACCGACAGTTCTGTTATCCCGGTAGCCAACCGCATCCCCCAATACCTTATCGTCCTCATCCAGCAGTACAAAGTCTACCGCCCAGGTGTCTATTCCCATACATACCGGAATTTTTGAGGCATCCTTGCATTTTTTCATGCCCTTTATTATTTCGCTGTAAATATTATCTACATCCCAACATAAATGTCCGTTCTTTTCAGTCATCCCGTTTTCAAACCGGTGAATCTCTTCAAGTTTCAGCCTGCCTTCATCAAGCCACCCCAATATAAGCCTTCCCGATGACGCACCGATATCAACCGCAAGAAAATATTCCTGCATTTTATTTACCCCCTGAAATCAGTAAATTTATTGTAATAATTATATTATTTTCGGGTCTAAAAAATAAGGACACTTTTTTCAATAAAAAGTGTCCTTATTTTCACGGCATGCCATTTCATTTTTTAATTTTTCTATGTATCATCGGTAACAGATAATATTAACTTTATATGTAAGTTAAATTTTATAACCATTCTTTAACATGCTTAGCCGGTATTGTCTTGGGGTTACCCCAAAATGTTTCTGAAATATCCTGTAAAAATAGCTTAAGTTTTCATAACCCACAAAGTAGCCTATATCGGCAACCGACAGCTTGGTATTCTCAAGCATATATGCAGCCTGATTCATTCTTTTTATCTGGATCAGTTCGGTGAAAGTTTTGCCGGTCAGATTTTTTATCATCCTGCTTAACCATACAATATTGCAGTTAAGCTTTTCTGCCAGTTTGCCAAGCTCCCCTTCCCTGTAATTTTCCTCGATAAACTGAAGTATTTTCAAAGTCAAATCCTGTTCATAATTTTCTTCGAATTTTATCTTATGGGTATAATTCATAAGATGCAATAACAACAGCCCCATCGTAACCTGGTTTATATTGTTGATATTGGGCCGGTTATTCATAATAGACCAGATTAGATTTTCGATCAGGTTTTGAACGGGAAGCACGTCTGTCACTTTATAATGAATATATGATATATTATCCTTGCTGCTTGTAAGACATCCTATAATATAATCACGAAGGGAATTGTCCTTTTCATCCATCATCTTTATCGCAACATCAAAAAATTCCGGAAGTACAATAAAATTCACGGCAATATCATCTTCTTTTGCCGGATAAATTTCATGCACGGCTTTCAGATTCAGAAACAGCAGTTCTCCCTGATTTAATGTGACATGATTGCCGTTGATTACATGATGGGTGCTTCCCTGGCACATGTAAACAATTTCAATGTAATTGTGGGAATGGGCAGGAAAATGGATAAACCGGGTATGAGGTCTGATTTGAATAAGTTCGCCGTTTTTAAGCAGCTTGCTTTTGTCCACAATCTTGGTTGAAGGCTTCATATATATTCTTTCGTCTATATTTTCCCGGCCGTTTAGGATTTCTTTTTCCTCGTTTGTAATTACTTTTAATTTGTCAAGTATTTCATTATTCAAGTCAGTTCCCCTCTTTCTTCGGGCAATTCAGTTTTTAAGTATTGTAAAACTATAACTTTGCTCTACAGCATAATCTATATAATCGATTATATCATTCAGTAAATCCGAAGTACTTATCACATAATTTTTAATAATAGCATATCTGATTTTATTATAAGTAAAAACACAATAAAATCCAAGAAAAAACAGGTCAAAATAAAATCCTCCTTAAGCAGTCTTTTATTTAACTTATCTGCTTAAGGAGGATCAAAACAATTAATCTTGTAGGATTAAGAGGTATCAAATTATCAATCTAGTCCTTTTTTTGCCCATAATAAGCATTTGGGCCGTGCTTTCTTAAGAAATGCTTATCTTGTATATAGTGGGGTGCCGGCTGCATATTGGCATTTAGTATTTCAGTCATCAGATTCATCTTGGCTATTTCTTCAAGGACTACGCTGTTATATACCGCATTGGCGGCATCCTTACCCCAGGTAAACGGCCCGTGATTTTTCACCAGAACTCCGGGTACATGCAAAGGATTAATATTACGGAAGGTTTCGATAATCACCAAACCGGTATTTTTCTCGTAACCCGCTTCAACCTCTTCTTTAGTAAGGCTTCTGGTGCATGGAATTTCTCCGTAGAAGTAATCCGCATGGGTAGTTCCGTAGCAAGG
Source organism: uncultured Herbinix sp. (assembly GCA_964538605.1). GTDB lineage: Bacteria > Bacillota > Clostridia > Lachnospirales > Lachnospiraceae > Mobilitalea. The sequence goes on from CAZIHC010000049.1 coordinate 5,764, forward strand.
TATGGGCCTTCCCGCCTGTGCCCAGGCTGTTGCTGCGGGAGAATGAGTATGGACAACTCCTCCAATCTCAGGAAAGGCCAAATAAAGCTCAAGATGAGTCGGAGTATCGGAGGAAGGATTATATTTACCCTCGACCTTGTTTCCTTTTAAATCTATAACTACCATGTCTTCCGGTTTAAGTTCTTCATACGGTACTCCGCTTGGTTTTATTACAAAGAGCCCTTCATTTCTGTCAATTCCGCTGACATTTCCCCATGTATAAGTAACCAAGCCACGTTTCGGTAGTTCCATATTGGCTTCATAAACTTCTTTTTTAAGCTTTTCTAACATAGCTTACCTCTTTTCTGTAATTTAAGTTTTACGTCTTTATAACACTATATGAATATTTTTGACAAAACCAAAAATTTTATTTGAGTACATCGACTGCCGCTCTTTCAATAGCAAGACCGCTGGTATAAAGTTCCATGAATTTATTAAACCCTTCCACGTCTTTTTGGTCCGGATTAACGGTTTTTCCTTTCATATCGGCAAAAACTTTATCTCTTAAATAACTGTCCAATGACTCATTTTCATTCTTACGAAGCATATAATCAGCCAGTATAGCCATACCCCATGCTCCGCCTTCTCCGGCCGTTTCCATTACCGTAACCGGAGTATCCATGGCAGCGGCAAGTATCCTTTGGCCTACCCCTTCGGTTTTAAATAATCCTCCGTGACCCAATACACCGTCAATTGCTACCTTTTCTTCCTTTAATAGGATATCCAGACCGGTCTTAAGTGCCCCCAGGGCAGTGTATAGATGCACTCTCATAAAGTTTGCCAAATTAAATCTGGCATCGGGTTTTCTAACAAAAAGCGGTCTGCCCTCTTCAAAATGGGTAATGTGCTCACCGGAAATATATCCGTATGAAAGCAGGCCGCCGCAGTCTGCATCCCCTTCAAGTGCTTTGTTATACAGTACGGAATATAACTTTGAAGGATCAGCTTCGACACCGAAAGCCTTTGCAAATTCACCAAACAAAGATACCCAGGCATTTAAGTCCGAGGTACAGTTGTTACAGTGAACCATGGCTACCAGATCTCCTGCCGGGGTGGTAACAAGGTCTATTTCCTTATGGACTTTCTTCAGTTCGTCCTCCAGCACAATCATAGCAAACACGCTGGTTCCTGCGGATACATTGCAGGTTCTTTGGGCAACGCTGTTGGTTGCAACCATTCCGGTTCCGGCATCTCCTTCGGGAGGACAGAACGGTATACCGGGTTTAAGGTTTCCTTCCGGATCAAGAAGCCTTGCTCCTTCCTCCGTAAGCCTTCCGGCAAGTTCTCCAGCCACCAGTACCTTGGGCAGGATATCCCTTATCTTCCATGGCAGGCCTTCCGGTGCAATCAGTTCGTCAAACTGCTTTATCATCCGTTCGTTATAGTCTTTGGTCTTTATATCCACAGGAAACATACCTGAAGCATCGCCGATGCCGGTCACCTTCTCACCTGTCAGTTTCCAGTGTACATATCCGTCTAAAGTTATAAGATAATCTATCTCGGAAACATGTTCTTCTTTGTTTAAAATAGCCTGATACAAATGGGCAATACTCCATCTTTGAGGGATATTGTATTGAAACAGTTCTGTCAGCTTATCGGAAGCCGGTCCTGTAATAGTATTTCTCCATGTACGGAAAGGAACCAGAAGTTCTCCGTCCTTATTAAAAGCCATATAACCGTGCATCATGGCACTGATACCGATAGCCCCTATGGTAGTGAGAGTTACGCCGTATTGTTCCTTCACATCCCTTGCCAAATCACTGTAGCTGCCCTGTATACCCTGCCATATATCATCCAGGGAGTATGTCCATATATTATCGACATACCTGTTTTCCCAGTCATACTTACCGGTTGCTATCGGTGTATAATTTTCATCCATTAAAACGGCTTTGATTCTGGTTGAACCCAGTTCTATTCCCAATGAAGTCTTTCCGTTTAAAATTGTTTCCTTCCTGATATTTAAAATATTGCTATCCATCGGATCCCTCCGTTCTTCTAAAATGGAAAATCATCAAAATATTCTTCTTACTTAAAAATTCCATTATGGTACATGCATTTTTGTATTTAAAAATCCATAATGGTATATGCATTTCAGCATAAACATTCGAGTATTTTCATTTCAGGTTTACATTTCAGTATTAGTATTTTCATATTACGGTTTTAAATTATCTTTATTTTTTTATAAACCTGATGCCGATCTATAAATTATCGACCGGCATTATAATCCGATTTTTCAGTGTCCGTTTAGCGGTATACTACCGAATTCCACAACAATTCATTCTTCAGATTTCTGATGGTGGTATTCTTATCAATAACTACTGCCTCAATACCCATAGCAGCAGCCCAGTCAGCCATCTGGTCTACGGTCAGGTCATAAGTAAATGACGTATGATGGGCACCTCCTGCCAAGATCCATGCCTCCGCTCCTGTCTCAAGATTAGGCATAGGGGTCCAGAAAGCTGTCGCTACCGGAAGTTTTGGCATAGGCTTTTCTGTCTTTTTACACTCGACTTCATTGATAATCAGACGGAAGCGATTACCCAGATCAATCATGGAAACGGCTATACCGGGTCCGGTCTTTGATGTAAACACCAATCTGGCAGGATCTTCCCTGTTACCCATAAGCAGCGGGCTGACCTTAATTCCTATAGGCCCGTCGGCTATGGAAGGACAAATCTCAAGCATATGGGCCTGAAGAATACCTTCTTTGCCGGGCACCAGGTTGTAGGTATAGTCTTCCATGAAAGAAGTTCCTTTGGCATCCTTCATGTCCATTGTCATAACCTTCATCAGTCTTACCAATGCAGCGGTTTTCCAGTCTCCTTCCGCGCCGAAACCGTATCCTTTTTCCATAAGCCTTTGTATTGCCAATCCCGGAAGCTGCTTAAGACCACCCAAATCTCCGAAATGGGTTACAATGGCATGATAATTTTTTTCTTTTAAGAATTTCTCAAATCCCAGTTCAATTCCGGCCTGTACTGCCACATGCCTGCGGAATTCCTTTTCGTCCCTTCCTTCAAGGAGAATATCATATTTGCTGTAGTACTCCTCCACCAGGGCTTCAATATCAGCGGCAGGAACATCCTCTACATATTCGGCAATTTCATTAATGGGATAAGTATCAATCTCCCATCCGAATTTAATCTGGGCTTCCACCTTGTCCCCTTCGGTTACGGCAACATTTCTCATATTATCTGCAACACGCAAAACTCTTATGTGGCTGCTTTCCACAATACCTACGGCCGTTCTCATCCAGCTTGCGATTCTTTTTAGTACGTTTTCATTGGTCCAATGGCCGACCACAATCTTACGCTCTATACCCATACGGGATACAATATGCCCGTACTCCCTGTCGCCGTGGGCCGACTGGTTTTCATTCATAAAATCCATATCAATGGTGTCATAAGGAATCTCCTCATTAAACTGTGTATGTAAATGAAGAAGTGGTTTTCTGTATTCCTGTAATCCCAAAATCCATGATTTTGCCGGAGAAAAAGTATGCATCCATGTAATAACACCCGCACAATTTTCATCGGCATTGGCCTCATTAAAGAGCCTGCGGATGGACACGCTGTCAATCAAAGTAGGTTTCCATTCCAGTCTAAACGGCAGCAAACCGGATTCGTTCATTTTCTCTACCATTATTTTTGAGTGCTGTGCTACCCGTGCCAGACACTCTTCCCCATATAAATCCTGTGAGCCTGTTGCAAACCAAAATACATAGTTTTTCATACTATACCTCCTTTTAATCCTTCCCATTTAAATACTCCCTAATACAATCATATAAAAATATTGAGAAATTATCAGTTTCTTAATACCGCTCTTTAATAAGAAAAGTTACCTAATCCGATCATTAATCTATTGAATAACATTTGCTTATACGGTATACTTAATTTGCTAAACAATACCGCAACTTAGCGCGCATGATATTAATACCGGCGGGATTACATATCACGGATAACAATCAGAAAAACCCTTAAAATTAAGGAGAAATACCATGACACTGCAGCAATTGTGCGAAGAAATATCCTGCAATGATCCTAACAGGGTTCCCGAGGCAAGCCCCATAGGTTCCCGTATTATGTGCCCGGAATATTCCCTTTATGTCAAAGATATTAAAACATATCCCCTGTCTCAGGATGAAAGAGTTTTTGCCTTGTGTTGGGTTATACGCAATAATAACCGCCTTTACGGTACTATCAGACCTGCGAATGTTTCCTTTTCCTACAGCTGCAAATTTAAGGAAGGAACAAGAACCCAAATGCATACCCATGAATACCTGGAGTTGGCATACATAGTATCAGGCTCATTCCGGCAGCGAATTATGGATAAAGATATAATTTTCAAGCAGGGAGAACTGTGTCTTGTTGACAAGAACTGCCTTCACCAGGATTATCTTGACAGTGAACCGGCCACTATACTTTTTATCGGGATTGCCAATGAAATGTTTGATTATATCATATCAGACCAGGCAGCAGACAAACGTATAATATCATTTCTTCAGACTGCCTTGTTGAAACAAAAGAATCTCTGGCAATACCTGCATTTCAAGCCTATAAACAAATCCAGCTTAAAAATGGAAGAATACCTGTTTAAACTGTTGCAGGAGTTAATAAACTATGACAAAGCTTCAGGTTACATTTGCCACGGGCTGCTTATGCGTATTTTCCGTTTGTTAAGCACAGACTATGATATTTCCTTATCCAGCGAAATGCAAAAAAAGATGAACTGGATGTTATTTGAAGAGGTCACGTCCTTTATAAAGCAAAACATAAGGGATATTTCAATTAAACAACTGACGGAACGTTTCCATTTTAATGAGGACTATTTTAACCGGCTAATAAAATCAAAAACCGGCATGACTTATATAGAATACGTTCAGAACCTTCGTCTTAAAGAAGCAGAAAAACTTCTGCTTAATACGCAGTATAACATAGACGATATAATAGCTAAAGTCGGTTATCAAAACAAAGGTTACTTTTACAAAATATTTGTAAAAAAGCATAATATGACTCCTGCACAGTTTCGCAAGGAAATCATTAATATAAGCAAATAAGATGTTTAACTTCATAAACCGGCAATAAAAAACCATAGAAAGAAGGTTTTTATAAACCTTTTCTATGGTTTTAGTTAATTTATATTAAGCCGTTATATTTATATCTGTCCGCCTAATAAGCGACAATAATTCCGCCTTCGTTTGCATACATGGTGCTTACTCCTGCGGTATCCACAATAAAGCTGTCTTTAAACGGGACTCTCTTTAGAATTTCATCCTTTACAAAAAGGGCTCTCTCGATGCAATTGCAGTGAGCAATTCCCAGAATTCTTTCCTGAGGTCTGATAACATCTCTTTCAATGATTTCCGCCATAGTTTTTAAGGCCTTGGTTATACCTCTTGCCTGATCCAGCTTGCATATGGT
>CAZIHC010000050.1:0-11207 GCA_964538605.1 uncultured Herbinix sp.
TTTTATATTTTAAGGTGTTCGGCTTTTTGTGTCTACACTAATATACTAACACCAGGTTCTCTGATTACCATTTTGCATCCGATGATTGCTACGTCTCTTTATGCGATAGGTGGCATGAATCTTGTGATAGCGGTGGACTTATGTACTTTTTTGTTTGCGTTTGTTGCATTACTGTTGTTTGTAGAAATTCCACCGGTAAAAGTATCTGAAGAAGGGCAAAGTGAAACACTGATAGAGTCTGCCAAGGCAGGCCTTAAATGCCTGAATGAAAACAGAATGGTTCTGACACTAATACTCTTTTTGTCGGGGGTCAATCTGGTGGCATCAGCTTTTGATGCAGTGCTTCCGGCGTTTATCCTGCCCAGAGAAAATGGCGGTGAATCAATGCTTGGTATTGTCACTTCATTTGCGGGTATTGCTATGCTTGCAGGCAGTCTGATAGCATCGGTTTTGCCACCGCCAAAAGACCGGATACGTCTTATCGTGGCAACAATGCTGTTTTCTCTGACAACAGATAATTTTCTGATGTCACTTACAAGAAGTCCGGTTACATGGTGTATTGCACAGATACTAGGATATTTGCCTGTCCCGTTGATGAATACCAGTTTGGATGTTATCGTAAGATCGACAATACCGGCAGAGATGCAGGGCAGAGTATATTCATGTCGTAATACTTTGCAATTTTTCACCATACCTATAGGATTTTTCTTTGGCGGCTGGATGGTCGATGTGATTTGTGAACCTTTCATGGAGCATATCTCCAATGAAAGTATTATGGTTACTATGTTTGGTTTTGGGAAGGGCTCCGGAGCAGGTCTAATGATATTCATTCTCGGAATATTAGGTATGGTAATATGCCTTATTTTCGGTAGAATACTCAAAAAATACAAATACCATGAGTCACTTTAAAGTTCGTCATTGAATGATTGAATAAATGCTTCCCCGTTACCCGCAAGCGCATCGGGAACGGGGAAGTAATAATTAAAGGTGCAATTTTGCTAAATTGACGGATTGCCTTCCTCATAAATAAGTAGGCTTTCTATGATCTGTTAGTTCTATCATAGAAAGCCCGGATTTTAATAATTATTATGTAACATGAGACACTTACCATTTATTCTGTTTAAAAATTATATTAGTTTAACAGAGTGTATGAAATTACTGAATAATTCAGCATTAGAATAATAGACTTTAAACATAAATTGAATGTTATTTATTACATTAAGAAAGCAGGGAATGGAGAGGTTGCTATAATTTTTTATCCCTTTCTCAATTTAACCATATTGGCAGCACTGCGGCGACGGCTGTCCTCGATAGCGGCGTAATGTTTCTTGGTCGTATTTACATCTTTATGGCCAAGAACGTCGGCTACCAGATAGATATCACCGGTTTCGCGGTAAAGGTTTGTACCGTATGTACTTCTAAGCTTATGGGGCGTGATTTTCTTTAATTTGGTCACGGCTGAAGAATATTTTTTTACCAAGTTTTCTACGGACCTTACCGACATACGTTTCATCTGCAAGGATAAAAACAGGGCATTGGTATGGCCTTCTTCCGGTATCAATCTTTTTCTTTCTTCCAAGTAATTAAGCAAGGCTTCCCTGACCTCGTCTCCGAAATAAATAACAACTTCATTTCCGCCTTTTCGTCTTATTTTTATCCCGTTATTGTTAAAGTCCACATCGTCAATATTCAGGCCCACACATTCGGATACACGAATACCGGTGCCCAAAAGCAGGGTCAGTAAAGCCAAGTCACGGGTCTTGGTTTTTGAATGGAATTTTTTCTGAGCTTTCGTTAAGTTTTCCGGATTTTCGACTTCATCCAGAAGCATAGCTACTTCGTCGGGATCAAGGCGGATAATATCTTTTTCATGTATCTTTGGTATATCAACCAGCGATGGAGGATTGGTTTTGATAATCTGCTTTTTATAAAAATAATTATAAAAGCTCCGTAAAGAAGCTAATTTACGTTTTTTACTGTTTTCACGGTTAACATACTCTTTTCCGTCAGAATTATAATAATTCAGATACTCCAGATATTCCTCTATATCAAGAGGAGACAACTGGTCCAATACGTCAACCTTAATATCTGTGATGGGAATGTTCTTAAAATTAGGATTATTACTTGCAAGAAATTCAAAAAATACACCCAGATCATATGCATAGGCTATTCTTGTTCTGGATGAGGTGGTATTTTCAATCCCCCTGAAAAAATCTTTACAAAACCTAGGGAGCTTTTCAAGAAGATTACGAAGTTTAATGGCATTATCAATATCCACCTGGTCATGATAATTAATTTCAGCCATATGGATGCTCCTTTCGTTTAACGGTTTTTTGATAAGGATACCCTTACATATTTCAGTTTAATATAACGTTTCGAATGGGATTTTCATGGGTATGGTTTAATAAGTTACATTCCGGCGATAACTATTAAAATATATATATTATTTATTAATTTGATTAAGCGACCATCCGTCAATATTTCCTTCTTTAATGGCATTAAACAGCCTTTTTTTCAGACCCGGACTTTGCTTATTCATTGTTTTTATCAGTTGCTTCATTTCTTCCCGTTTTGTATAACCGTCAACGGGGCAAGGATTTTCAACAACCGGAAGATTATAGGTATTTTTAAAACCTATTATATCTTTTTCTTCCAGGTAAATCAGCGGCCGTATCAAAGTTATATCCGACTTGTCAAGATATGTAACGGGAGAGAAGCAGTGGAAACGACCTTCATAAAATAAGGATAACAGCATGGTTTCAATTACATCATCAAAGTGGTGGGCATAAGCTTTTTTATTGCATCCCAGTTCTTTTGCCTTTTTATTAAAAGCTCCTTTTCTTAATCTGGCACACAATGAACAGGGATTGCTTTCTTTGCGGTATTCAAAAAGAATATCTGCTATATCCGTATCTACGACCGTATAATTTACGCCCAATTCCTCACATAATTTAGCCACGCCAGAAAAATCTGCCTCTTTATAGCCCATATTGATTGTAATGGCTTGTATATCATATTTTTTGGGATAAAACTTTTTCAGTTCGTTTAAAGCATAAAGTAAAGTCAGGCTGTCTTTTCCTCCGGATACGCCTATGGCGATTGTATCTCCATCCTGTATCATTCCGTAATCATCGACAGCTCTTCTTACAAATCCAAGTAGTCTTTGCAGTTTCATATATTTCATGTACCTTTCTTTTTAGATTTTAATATATTTCGCAGGATTGCCTAAATTCTATAAGCACTTTTTATCATGTATATTCTAACATATTTGTAATGACTTGAAAACAGTGTCCGGGCCTATACATTTATTCTAATGTTGTAGTACGTGGTTTGGTTCTATTGAAAAATTAGGATAAAATTTAAAATATGAATTACAATATGATTCTAATTTTGTAGAATAAAGTGTCAGATGAAAAATGAAATATACTACTATAGTAGATTATGGAAATTCATAAACCCATTATTGAAAAATACATTAAGAAGAAAGAATAAATCGGGACTTATGCAGTTTTCCATTTATTGTTCCAAAAAATTCTCATTTATGACACAGTTTTAACACTTTTTAACACTATTGTAATAATTGCCTTACATAAGAAAAGCATGGCATATTATCTGCCAAGTATTCACAACAAGCAAATGATAAACATATTCGCCTGATTTTTCAAGCAAATTTTAATAATAGGCATTATAAATGAATGTGATAAGTTAAACGTAACAATTGCAAAAGAAAAATCTTGGGATTAAAAAACTAAAGATAATTAAATAATGCCTATCTAAAGCAAAAGATAATTAAGAAAATACAAAAGCTTATTAGAAAATCAGGAAGAAGAACAGTATAACCAAAAGATAAATTAAAACTATCAAAGAACAAAAGATAAAATAACAAAAGATAAAATAACAGTTTATAATTCGGTTTATAATTGTAAATTTAAAATACGACCGATAAGGCGGGTTTTCGTACCAAATAACCGATAATTTACCATATTAACTGTTATAAAATTATAATTGGCGACTTGGCGTAATTAATGTACTAAAACTATACGCCTAAAAAAGACGTAAGCAACTTTTGACAATGGATTTTTTACAGGGAGATGGTGACAGAAGATGATGTTTTGGACGCGAAAGAGAAAATTAATTTCGAAAAATTACTATGCGAAGACAGACAATAAAAAGTTTTGGGGTATGCTTTTAATGTTCTTTATGATTGGCATACATCTTTGTTTATTATTAAATAAAGAGCAGGTCATGGCCGCTAACGGTCTTAGGATTTATAATTACACAACAAAGAAGGAATATACATATACCGATGCGCAGATTAAGGTAACTTATAACGGAAAACAGATTAGCAAAAACAGCACACCGGGTATTCTTCAAAATGGATATGCTTTGGTTTCATATAAAGATATTTTTGCAAATTCGGCAATTAATGCAGATTGCGTGTATGATAAAGCTGCGGGCACCGTTTCTATTTCTAAATACGGGACCACAATTGTGCTTAAAATCGGAAGTACGGATGTGTATATCAACGGGAAAAAAGTTACCGCTCCGGTAGCACCGGTAAAAATAAAGTATGTCAAAGAAAACGTAACTAAAATACTTGTCCCTTCCAGATTTGTAGCAGAAAACCTCGGGTTTAAGTATACATGGAAAAAAGAAATAAGCACTGTTGCAATAGAAAGGGATTCTGTACCTATGCTTCTTTCGTACAATGACGGCGAGCCTTTTTACTATAATGGAACTCAAGGGAAAGTAACCGTGGACGGAAAAGCCGTGGATCTTGGCAACATGCCTAGTATTATTACTAATAATACAGCCATGTTAAGAGCTAAAAAAGTTTTTGCCGATTCCAAAATTAAAGCGGAATATAAATATAATTCAAAGGATAAGACCATAACTTTATCAAGAAACGGTAACGTTTTGGAAATGAAGATTGGAAGTCCCGTTGCTTACTTAAACGGAAACTCATTTGTCCTTGATACAGCTCCTATGATTGTGACAAATCATAATGTCGGAACTTCTTATGTCATGGTACCCGGCAGTGTGACAGCCACCTGCCTTGGTTTCGATTATCGCTGGGATAAAAGTACAGGGACTTCAGTTATCACATCCAGAAAAGATACTGAAACAGAAAAGCCTCAGGAAACTGTCCCCGACAGTAAGCCTGTTACCGATAATAAAACTCCCGATCAGTCGAAGGAATCGCCTGAATTGGGAGACTCGCCTGTAACATGGGATGCAGGAAAGATTCATTATCAGTGGGAAACCCCGAAGGAATTAATTAGATCAGGAACCGGAGTTCAAAAAATTGATAACAGTAGCCAGGCGGGCGACAGCGGAGTTATATATTCAGTATCAAGAATTTACGATAATAAAAAGTATGTAAACTCCGAGACCTATGCAATTTATTCAACAACCCCGTTTACAAAGGTTACTTCGAGTGCTAAAGGAAATCAAATTCAACTTGATATATCAAATATGTTTACTTCCGATTATACATATTCCATGTACGGAAGCAGTGACGGATTATTAGATTCTGTCCATACCTATATGGTTGATACTAAAAACAGCCGTCTTGATTTTAAGCTTTATACAGATAAGTTTACCTATGATTTGACCCACTCTTCAGAGTTTAACAATATTTTGTATCTTACGATATATTACAATTATTTAGACAAAGTGGTTATCGGCTCCAATGATTCTATGGATTATATTACCTTAGCAGGTAATTTCCGCTTGAATCCGATTATTAATAATTTTCACACCACTATTACCGTAGACCTTCCAGGAATTAAGAAAGGCTTCGGGGACCAGTTTGTGAATATATCAGATGCAATAAATTTATATTATACAAGTGTATATTATACTTCCGACGGAACTCATTTAATACTTGGATTAAAGAATACTGCCGACTACTATATTACAGAAGAAGGCAATTCATTCACCGTTATGCTTCCGAAAGACAAAAATACAGTACCGGTTGTTCCAAAAGAACCTGCTCCAGATCCGGTTGTACCCGATTATCCGGTATCCGGTGCAGAACAATATCAATTGATTATACCCAATCCTTCCGGCCTTAATATTAGTCAGATAGAGCATGAGGATCAATATTACAATCTCAGATTCTCTATAAAATTGCCGGGAGATTATGTATCATATTTTCTTAATTATCCGGTAAAAGTTAATTCCGGCGTAATAAAAGATGTTTCCGTATTTTTAAACTCTCAGAATAAGACTGAGATACTGGTTACTACATCAAAAATACAGGGCTATAAATTGTATGCGGATCAAAATTACATCTATGTAAAAGTGGCTAATCCAAAAGATATTTATAAAAATATCGTTGTGTTAGATCCGGGTCACGGAGGGTCTCAGCCGGGTGCCAATTATTATAATACCTTTGAAAAAACTTTAAACTTTAAGATCCTGTATGAGATAGGAAAACAATTCTTTGATTCGGATCCTGACAGGCTTAAAGTTTATTATACAAGAGTTTCGGATGTGGATGTATCACTTGCCGACAGGGCTGCTTTTGCCGAGAAAGTCGGAGCCGATTTATTTGTTAGCCTTCATATGAATGCAAGTACGAGTAAATCGGTTTACGGAACAGAAGTATATTATTCCACCAGCAACAATAAGCCTAATAAAGCCGGGCTTACCAGTGAAATCCTGGCAAAGTTATTCGTAAATAACATTACCTATGCCCTGAATACATTCAATCGCGGCATAAGAGCGGAAAAATATACGGTTGTTCATAAAAATACCGTTCCGGCCGTTCTGATTGAACTTGGTTTTATGTCAAACCAAAATGAATTTAATAAGCTTTCTAATCCGGATTTTCAGTATTTAGCTGCTAAGACAATATATGAAACCCTGCTGCAGGTATTTGAATTATATCCGACCGGAAGATAAATTATTACGGTCCCGAAACTTGCTGTTTTAGTCAGATTGAAGTTAAAAGTTTTAAGGAGGAACAAATGAAGAATCAAAAAATAAATATATTTTATAAGATTACGGCAATATGTCTAGTTGTTATTAATATGATTATCATGCCTATTGGATCAATAAAAGCATATGCTGCAGAAGGAAATGATGAACTTCATGCAGTATGGATATCGTATCTTGAATTTAACGACCGTCTGAAGGATCCTGTAACAGGAGAACTCGGATTTACAAAGAAACGTTTTGAGGCGGTTGTTGATGAAATTTTTGATCAGGCGGTCGAACTGAATATGAATGCTGTTATTGTTCATGTCAGACCGTTCGGAGATGCGTTTTATCCGTCAGAATATTTTCCCTGGTCGAAGTACATTTCCGGAACGCAGGGGAAGGACCCCGGATTTGACCCTTTGGAATATATGGTAGAAGCAGCCCATAAGAGAGGCCTGGAGTTTCATGCATGGATTAATCCTTACCGTATTACCAGCGGTACCACGGATATCAATACCTTATCCAAGGATAACAGAGCAAGAAAATGGATGAATTCCAAATCAAAGGAGCAGCAAAGGCGGGTATTGTCTTACGGCGGTTCTCTGTATTACAATCCGTCAGACCAATGGGTTCAGTTTTATATCCGTAAAGGTATAGAAGAAATAGTGCAAAATTATGATGTGGACGGAATACATTTTGATGACTACTTTTATCCGACTTTGGGATCGAATTATGCCAAAAGCTTTGATTATGTTGAGTATGAGGCTTATGTAACTGAAACCAAAAAAGATGGCAAAAAACCATTAAGTATCCAGGATTGGCGTCGTGAAAATGTAAATAAATTAATTAAAAATGTTTATAAGACTATAAAATCGGTAAATAAAGACGTGGTATTCGGAATCAGCCCGGGTGGATTTTTGGATTATCTTTTGATGGATGACCGCTATTATTGCGATATTGAAACCTGGCTGTCAAAGTCCGGCTATGTGGATTATATAGCTCCACAGATTTACTGGTCCTTTAGCCATTCCAAATTTCCGTTTGATAAAACTTTGGATCGCTGGATTAAACTGCGTAAGAACAAGAATGTCAAGATTTATGTGGGAATTGCGGTATATAAAGCCGGATCAAATGAGGACAACGAATGGAAGAATGATGCCATGATACTGAAAGAACAGGTGGAATATGGAAGGAAAACAGGCCAGGTGGACGGATACTTTTATTTCAGACATGATTTCTTTTATAAGAAAGCTACCGGGAAAGCTGTTAAAAATCTGCTAAAAATTATACCATAATGCTTAATGTGAAAATTAAATATAAAATCATATAAGGATTTACAAAAGAAAGCGATAAAATAGTACGCGATACAGACAAGGTCTGCCTGCGTACTGTTTTTTTGCTACTGAGTCGACGAATATGCTTTATAATACTGCTTGGGAGAAAGTTTAAACTCTTTTTTGAAATTGCGGACAAAGGTGGAATAATCGTCAAATCCGCATAAGGCGCAGGCTTCTCCGGCCTGCATGCCGTTTTTTATGTAGTCTGATGCTTTTATAATCCTTTTTTTCTGTATATAGTTATACAGGGTATAACCGGTTTCCTGTTTAAACAGATGCATAAGATAATATCTGTTCAGATAAAATTTATTCGATATATGTTCTATGCTCAGATCGCTGTCCAGATTATCATTTATGTAACTTATTATCTGTTCAATTCTCGGATCGTATTTGACGTCCTCAATTTTCTTTTTAATATCCATTCCGAAGAAAAGACGGTTTATTTTTACCATCAGCTGAATAAAAAGGGCATTCTTAAGTATATCGCTTCCGAAAGAGTTGTCGTTTATAGCTTCTTCCAAATCGTTGAGGGTCTGCTTTATGGACGGAATGTCTTTTTTGCTTAAGCGGATCATATTCATCTTTCTTTCCGTTGCCAGGGTAAAACAGCTTTGAAGATCGCAGTCATTTTTTTTGTGGGCATCAAGAAAGCGGGGATTTAGCCAGAGGATAATCCTCTCATAAGGCATATGGGGACTTATGATCGGCTGATGGATGTCATATTTGCCGACAAGCAGTATGTCCCAGGGTTTTAATATATACGATTTTCCTTCGATAACATAGGTGACATCCCCAGATAAGAAAATAATAATTTTATTAAAATCATGGTAATGAAATTCGTATTCATTCTTTTTCTGGTCTTTTAATTTAAAGAATAAGAAGTCCTCATTAAGATAACCTCTTTTTACCGTTTCTTCATATCTGCTTTTATCCATATTTTTCTCCCCAAAGTTAATATGTGATTTGATCTTAAATTCTATATTGCAATTACTTTAATTATTATTTGCTGATTTATTAAATATCTAATTGACGGTTTGACAAAATATCAGGAAAGCTGAAATATTTTTGCCGTCGTTTATTCCTTTTTTCACAAAGTCGGAGTTGTTTCTATACCGATAGCAGTAAGGCAATCGGTTATGTATGCAACATATTATTTTGCTTTATGGCTTTATTGTACATAATAAAAGCACTAATTGCAATATATCTAACATATAATGCAACAAATTTCGTAAATATTGTTAGTATAATATACTTAAGAAATGAACATAGGGAGGAGAAAGTTACACGTGAAAAACTTAATTAAGAATTATGCTTCATCATTAATCTTACTGTTATCGATTTTAATTGGCGGAATTATTGGAGTTATAATGGGGCCGAAAGCAAGCGTACTGGAACCTTTCGGACAGATATTCCTTAACCTGATATTTACACTTATTGTACCTCTTGTTTTCTTTAGTGTTACTTCATCCATAGCAAATATGGGCGGCATGGGGAGGCTTGGCAAAATCCTTTTAAACATAATTGTTGTATTTGTCGCTACGGCAATAATATCCGCATTGATATCCATGATTGGTGCTTATATTTACAATCCGATAAAAGGCTTGGATAACCAGGCTATAGAAAGTATTTTACAGGATACCGGCGGAGATGTAAGTGAAGAAGCTAAGAATCTTTCTATAGCTCAGCAGCTGGTAAAAACTGTTACTGTCGGTGATTTTTCCGAGCTGTTTTCAAGAAGCAACATGCTTCAGTTAATTGTCATATCTGTTATTTTCGGACTGGCTTTGGTGATGGCGGGAGAGAAGGCCAATGTGGTAAAGGATTTTCTGAATGCATGTTCATCCGTTATCATGAATATGATTAAAATTATAATGTATTATGCCCCAATCGGTCTTGCATGCTTTTTTGCAACTCTTACCGGGCAATTGGGAACACAGATTCTTGAAGGATATCTGAAAGTATTTTTATTGTACATCGGTTTAACCGTTATTTACTACTTCGGATTCTTTACCATTTATGCTTATGTAGCAGGAGGAAGTGCTGCCGTAAAAGCTTTCTGGAAAAATGCCATAGCACCGGCTGTTACAGCCCTTGCAACCTGCTCCAGTGCAGCTTCCATTCCGGTAAATCTTGATGCCGCTAAAAAGATTGGCATACCGGATGATATTGCAGAGACTGTTATTCCGTTGGGTGTAAATACCCATAAGGACGGTTCTGTAATCGGCGGAGTATTAAAGATTGTATTCCTGTTCGGATTGTTCGGAAAGGATTATTATAATATACCCATGTTTTTATCAATACTTGTCGTAAGCTTACTGGTCGGTGCGGTTATGGGGGCCATACCCGGAGGTGGAATGATAGGAGAGTTGCTGATTTTAAGTGTATACGGTTTCCCTCCTGCTGCCTTCCCTGTACTTGCGGTGATAGGTACAATAATTGATGCTCCGGCAACTCTTCTTAATGCATCAAGCAATACCGTATGTGCCATGCTGGTAGCAAGATTTGTGGACGGAAAGAACTGGATGAGGAAAAGTAAGTAGTAAAAGAACGGGAAGTAAAGCAAATACTTAATAAGGTTGATTAAAATACAAAATAAACACCTGCCGTATTTGGCTATGAACGGACATTTATTTCCGATCATGATAACCAAACACCGGCAGGTGTTTTTTTTCTTGCCTTTGTCCGGCAACTTTTAATCTATAAATTTAAAAGAATTATGAACAGGCTGTTTATTAACTTTGGACTATTATTATCTTAAAGTTAAATAAGTTTATTATGGCTATTATAAGGTTTGCAGCATAAAGCAAACTTTTACCGATGTAATTTGTTGTTTCCTGTTATTTTACGGTAACTATGCATCTTACAAGTTTGCCGTCCGCTTCGGCGATAATTTTTGCAGTGCCGGATGCATTGGCCGTAACAAGGCCGTTTTCATCTACGGAA
>CAZIHC010000051.1:0-11164 GCA_964538605.1 uncultured Herbinix sp.
AATACCGATATTTTTAGTTTATAATACAAAAGATCTCCCGATGTCCGGCATGAGGTCTATTTGTCATGCCCAAAACATTTTTTAGAGATAAATATTAAAAAGGCTCTAAGTCAGGTGATTTGGCATGATATAATTACATCATACTAAAAACATCTGACAAAGAGCCTTTTTTTGTGCTTTAAAATCAATTTTATATGATTTACGGGAAATTGATGCTAATTGAATTATTCATTACATAAGGGAAGGACAAAAATTATTACATTTATAATTCAATAATTTTCTGTTAGTAAAAGAGGTGATTGTTATCGGAAATATTGGTGATTAACATTTTAAGGCATAAATTTAATGGAATAGACATAAAAAGTAACAAAATTTTTTTGCCTATTAGGAAAATTAATGTGAAATGAGACGATATAATATGACATTGTCACATCTGATAAAGGTAAAAAAGTATAAAATATAAAACTGTAATTGAAAGCAAATGATTTGCTAATCATACACTACATAATTTTTGAAAGAGGAATATGGATGATTGTTATAAAAAATAAAGCACTGCTGGATGATTATTGCAGAAAATACGATATTTCATCACATTTTACAAACTGGGATGCATTAACAAAGAAACTGGTCCATTACGAAAAAGGAGAAATTATTGCATTATATGGTGAAAAGACAGATAAACTCTTTTTTTTGGTTAAAGGTACAATCAAGTTTTGCTGTATTACAGATAATTTTGAAGAATATTTCTTCTTTGATGCAAAAAACGACGGACTTTTTGGAGAAGTAGAATACATATTAAAAATTCCATCAATTACCCAGTCAGAAGTAATCGATGAATGTGATTGTGTTGTTATTCCGATAGAAGAAAACAGACATATTCTGGATAGCGATTTGAAATTTCATATATATATAAATCAACTTTTGGCCAAGAAGTACAATGATATGCGGAGCATTTATATGAACATGGAAACATGTAAACTGGATGTTCGTTTGGCAAAATACATTACGAGCAATAAAAATGACGATTATATATCTGATTTGGCCCAAATTTCAAAAACCGTTCTGTGCAGTTACCGACAGTTGCTAAGAATATTAAAAAATTTTTCAGAAAAAGGTTGGATAGAACACCTGCCTCAAAAAGGGAAGTATAAAATTGTAAACCGAAAGGCATTGGAAACATTGATAGATGAATGAACATGATACAGTTTGTTTGATAGCAGATGTATTTATCAAATTTGTTGGATGGCGGTTAAGACGCTTAATATAAATCCAAATTACAAAAGAAAAAAGAAAACAAAGTACATATGAGGAGGATTAATTATGAAAAGATCAAAGATTAACGAAGTCATTCAATATACCGTTGATGCACTGACAGAGGCAAAGTTTCCTTTACCCCCTTTTGCTTATTATAATTTGGAACAATGGAGAAACTTGGATGAAACTGAAATTGAAATTGTAGAAAATATGCTGGGTTGGGATATTACAGACTTCGGAAGCGGTGATTTCGACAAGGTCGGTTTGACTATATTTACCTTTAGAAACGGTAATTTTTATGCAAAAGACAAATATCCGAAACCTTATGCAGAAAAAATGTTATATGTAAGAGACGGGCAAATACTGCCTTTCCACTATCATTGGAGTAAAAGAGAGGACATTATTAACAGAGGCGGCGGAGACCTGGAAATTACCTTGTACAATTCGACTTCGAAAGATTTTGCAGATGTTTCAGGTGGAAGAAAGGGCAAGTCAGGAGAGTTTGATACAACTCCGGTAGTTGTATCGGTCGACGGAAAGAGTATAACTGTTCCTGCTGGTGGAAAAGTAACATTAAAACCGGGTCAGTCAATTTCTCTCGCACCGGGGCAATATCATCAGTGGCAGGGAGTACCGGGAACCGGAGATGTAATCCTCTTTGAAGTTTCGACAACGAATGATGACACAATAGATAACCGTTTCCATACGGCAGGAGAGAGAATTCCGACTATTGAGGAAGATGTTCCTCCTAAGTATTTATTGTTTGCAGACTATCCTAAATACACTAAATTTAATTTTTTAGCGAAGGATTGAGGAAATGCTCAAAAAACGTGAACTGGAATCTTACTGCGGAGATTTAAGCCAAGTATTCGGCGTACAGGAATGTATACTTTCGGGAGGTAAGGCCAAAGGGACAAAATCATACATAGTAAATAATGGTTCAGGCCTTAACCTGCTGGTATTGACAGACAAGTGTTTCAATATCCCGTTTCTGTATTTTAAAGGAATAAATATTGGATTTGTAAGTAAGACAGGTATATGCGGGCCAGAGTTTTTTCAGGAAGAAGGCACGCGAGGATTTTTAAGGAATTTTGAAGCAGGTTTTCTGACCACCTGCGGACTCAGTTATATGGGATCTCCCAGTATAGTCGACGGACAAAAGAACGGATTGCATGGAGTTATTTCAAACACACCGTTAGAAAATGTCTCTGCCGATATCTGCTGGGAAGGAGATAACGCATACATATACTTGTCCGGTACTGCAAGGGAAGGGTTTCTGTTTGGTCCTAATTTAAGAATTCATAAGAAAATAAGAATTCCGGTTGGGGGCAACAGAATAGAAATCCATGATCAGGTAGAGAATTTGGGATTTGAAGAAACTCCGTTGATGCTTTTATATCATTTTAATTATGGTTATCCTTTTTTGGACGAAAATTGCAGGATATTCTGTAATTATGACAAGATTACCCCGCGAGATGAAAAGAGTGCAGGAAGAACTAAAAATTTAGACTGTTTTGATAAGCCGATACCAGGATTTGAAGAAATTGTAGTATATAGAACAATGACAAATCCGGATACAGAAATCGGCCGAGCAATGGTCTATAATCCCGGATTGGGAATAGCCGTTTCCATGACTATGAATACAAAACAATTACCTATTATGAATCAATGGAAGAGTCCCAGAGCCGGTGATTATGTACTGGGCATGGAACCTGGTACCGGACATGTAGGTGGATTGGAAAAGACTGAAAAAGACGGCTTATTAATGAAAATATTCCCGGGTGAAAAAAAGAATTTTGACGTAATAATCGAATTTCTAGATTCTATCGAAAAAATCGAAGCAACTATAAACGAATTTTACAATTAGTTAAATATATTCCAGGAAAATGGAATATTAAATAAATACACTAAGGAGGAAATTTATGAAAAAGAAAGTTTTATGTTTATTACTAAGTATTACAATGGTTTTATCATTATTTGCAGCCTGCAGCAAATCAAATAATGATGAAACAAAAAAAGCAGCATCAACTGAACAGACAACACAGGGCAAGACAAAAGACAATACTGCAAATACCGAAGCAAAAACTGAGATCGCAAACAGCAATACGGAAGGAAGCAGTTCCGAAGGAGATTATTCAGGTGTAAAAGTTGCATGCTTGTTTAAAACAGAATCCAATGTATATTGGTCTGATATGGGTGCTGCAATATTAGAGTGGGCAAAAGCAAACGGTGCAACTGTAGATGTATATTATGCAGAATCGGAAGAAAATATTGCCGGACAGTTGGAACAGTTTGAAAACCTTATTACAAAAGAATACGATGCAATCTGTTTTGCACCTCTTACATCTGTAAATTTAATTGAAGGTGTAAAAAAGGCAACCGATGCAGGCATTGTATGTGTAAACGTTGATGAATCAATGGACTTTGATGCTTGCCGTGAAGCCGGCGGTGTTGTATATTCCAACTATGTAACCGACAACTATGTTGTAGGTCAGAAAGCGGCAAACTATATTGCAGAAAAGATAGGCGGAAAAGGAAAAGTTGCTATTGTTGAAGGAACAGCAGGAAATACAACTTCTCAACAAAGAACAAAAGGTGCCACCGATACTTGGGCTACAATGGACGGAATAGAACTGGTAGCATCTCAGCCTGGGGACTGGGACAGAATGGTTTCTATGGATGTGGCTACTGCAATGATTAATGCCAATCCGGATTTAAAGGCTATATATGCCTGCAACGATGTAGAGGCACTAGGAGTTGTTGAAGCCGTAATTAACGCAAATAAACTGGGCGAAATTTTAGTAGTTGGTACTGACGCAACGGCAGACGGAAAAAATTCAATAGCTAAGGGAGAAGAAACAGCATCAGTCGGTCAGGATAACGAAAAAATCGGTATTGAAAGCGTAAAATCCGCAATAGAAGCCGTCAAGTCCGGATTTGTACCGAAAGACCATGTTGGAGATGTAAATTATCCTGTTATTACATATATTGATTCATTCCTGGTTGACAGTTCTAATGTTGCCGATTATATGAAATAATTTTTTAATTAAAACATCCTGAGATATGACTTAAAATAATGGGGAAAGTAAATTATCTTTCCCCATTTATTGATAAGGGAAGGAGCACTTATGGAATACTTAAAAATGAAAAACATTACGATGAAGTTCCCTGGAGTCGTTGCATTGGATAATGTTTCATTTGATTTGAAATTAGGTGAAGTACATGTACTTCTTGGTGAAAACGGAGCTGGGAAATCCACATTAGTAAAAATTCTCAGCGGTATCAATAAACCGACACAAGGCGAGATTATTATTAACGGTAAATCTTTTTCATCACTTACACCTAGGGATTCTATTGACAATAAAATTGCAGTTATTTATCAGGAGTTATCCATTGTAGACAATTTAAGTATAGCTGAAAATCTGTTTCTCGGAAAGTTTCCGAAAAAGAAGAAGATGGGCATTTCTGTTGTTGATAAAAAACAGATGTATAAAGAGGCTGAAAAATATTTAAAAGAAATAGGTTTAAAAAGAGATCCTGCAACATTGGTTCAGGACTTACCTATTTCGGAGAAACAGATGGTTGAAATTGCAAAAGCATTATGTGCTGAAGCAAAAATAATAATTATGGATGAACCGACATCATCTCTGTCAATTGATGAAACAAACAATCTGTTCAAAATTATTGAACATCTTAAGAAAAACAATATAGGAATTATTTATATATCTCATAAGCTTCCTGAAATCAAGCAAATTGGCGACAGGGTTACGGTACTGAAAGACGGTAAATATGTAAAAACATTGAATATATCGGATTTGGAAGTTAAAGATCTTGTACCGTTAATGATTGGGCGTGAAGTAAAAAACAAATATTTGGGAGAAAAAAGAACTATTTCTGATGATGAACAACCGTTATTTGAAGTCAGAAACATAACCCGAAAGGACGGAACCTGCAGGAATATCAGCTTTGAGGTGTATAAAGGTGAAATTTTGGGTTTTGCTGGACTTATAGGAGCCGGTCGTACGGAATGCATGGAGGGAATTTTTGGAGCAAAACCAATTTCTTCCGGAGAAATATATTACAAAGGAAAAAGGCTTAAGATTAAGAATACATTTGATGCCATGAAGCAGGGACTTGCCATGGTGACCGAAAATCGTCGTGAGACGGGATTCTTTTACAATTTTCCTATATGGAAGGAAATTGCGGTATCTACCAGTCTGAAATTATCAAAAATGGGGGGCTTTACCGGTCTGATACATAATAAACAGGAACGTATAGTAGCAAGTGATTATGCCAAAAAACTTAATGTAAAATGTACGGGAATTGACCAGATGACTTATAACCTGTCCGGAGGAAATCAGCAGAAAGTAATTATCAGCAAATGGCTTGCAGTTAATTCAAATGTGTTTATTTTTGATGAACCGACAAAAGGAATAGATGTCGGTGCGAAAAGTGAAATTTATACAATTATGCGAAATATGGCAAACGAAGGGAAAGCAATTATAATGGTTTCTTCAGAAATGCCGGAATTGTTGTCGACATGTGATCGTATCATTGTTTTTAGAGACGGAGAAATTTCAGGAGTATTAAATAATGATGAAGCAACAGAAGAAAAAATAATGATGTTAGCGGTTAATATTGATTGACGGAGGTATAAATTTATGACAAAAGAAAAGTTTCAAAGTTTTTGGAATAGATTTGGTACACTATGTGTATTAATTTTACTTTTTATCGGTTTCACAATAGGTTCTCCCAAATATTTTCCAAAGCCATCCAATCTGATACAGTGTATACTTCAATCAGCAGTTTATATTTTGCTTGCATTTGGCGAATTCTTTGCAATATTAATTGCCGGAATTGATTTGTCAGTAGGCTCTGTAGCCTGTTTTGCCGGTATTATAGTTGCGGAACTGTCATTAAAAGGTATATCACCGGTTATATGTATAATTGTAGGTTTGGTCGGTGCGGCATTATGCGGATTTATTAACGGTGTATTAATTCATGCGTTGGATTTGCACCCGTTTGTAGTAACCTTGGGAACAAACACGATCTTTCGCGGAATTTGTCTTGTTATAACAGGAGGTAATCCTGTATTTAACTTACCAAAATGGGTAAAGAGTTTATCAAGTTATATATCGTTTATTCCCAAACCTGTAATTTATGTAATTATAGTAGGCATTTTGCTGATGTTTTTTACAACAAAAACCGTTGCAGGCAGAAATCTGTATGCGCTTGGCGGTAATAAGCAATCGGCATGGTACTCTGGAATTAACATAAAGAATTACACCATATTTGCCCATACTTTGTCGGGAATATTGGCGGGTCTGGCAGGTATTGTAATGCTGGCACGTGTAGGTGCAGCCGAACCGACAGCCGGAGACGGGTATGAAACATATGCCATAGCTGCATGTATTATCGGCGGGGCTTCATTGTTCGGAGGAAAAGGACGCATCTGGGGAGTTGTGCTCGGAGGAATAATTATCGGTACAATTAATAACGGACTTAATATAATGAATGTATCTTCATTCTGGCAAAAAATTGTTATGGGAACCTTGATTATTGCGTCTGTGGCACTGGAAAGATTAGTTTCCAATAAGACTAAAAAATAAGACAAGATTTATTACATAGAATACTGTAAGGTAAATGACGGAAGTTCAAGTATCAAAAATATTTAAGCTATCAATCAGGTTATATAAAGGTCGGTTAGTTCTGTTTTTTTAGAACTAGTCGGCCTTTTTCGGTTTTCAGGTATATTCGGCAGGTCGCTTTATATGTATTAATACTTACTAATATATGGCACCAATTAACTGTGAAACACATATATTAATAAGAGCAAATTTTCAGGGAGGATTAGTGAAGAGGAAGTTTATAATCGTACTTGCTCTTATTTTCATTACCGTACTTACGATGGCCGGATGCAAAAAGAAAGATGAATTAATCAAAATAACTTTAAATGAAGTAGCGCACTCAATTTTCTATGCTCCTATGTATGTAGCCTTTGAGCAGGGATATTTTGAAGAGGAAGGGTTAAAAGTTAACCTGGTAAACGGTCTGGGTGCCGACAAGACTATGACAGCACTGCTTTCAGGCGAATGTGAAATCGGATTTATGGGGGCCGAAGCATCCATCTATGTTTATAATCAAGGTGCGGAAGATTATGTTGTAAATTTTGCACAGCTGACACAGCGGGCAGGTAATTTCCTGGTATCAAGAGATTTAAATGAAGACTTCAAATGGGAAAATCTTAAAGGTAAAACT
Source organism: uncultured Herbinix sp. (assembly GCA_964538605.1). Lineage (GTDB taxonomy): Bacteria > Bacillota > Clostridia > Lachnospirales > Lachnospiraceae > Mobilitalea. The sequence goes on from CAZIHC010000051.1 coordinate 7,513, forward strand.
GTGTTGGGCGGCCGCAAAGGCGGTATGCCTCAAATGGTATTTGAGTATATACTTAAGAATAAAGGTATGGATCCGCAAAAAGACCTTAATATTATCCAGAATATAGATTTCGGTTTGACATCTCAGGCCTTCGCATCGGGTCAGGGAGACTACACTATTGAGTTCGAACCTGCTGCTACGGCACTGGAGCTTGAAGGTGTAGGAAAAGTGGTAGCTTCCCTCGGCGTGGAAAGCGGAAAAGTTCCTTATACTTCATTTTCTGCCCGCAAGAGTTATATAGAAAAGCATCCGGATATAATCCAGAAGTTTACAAATGCTATTCAAAAGGGCATGGATTATGTTCAAAGCCATACTCCTGAGGAAATAGCAAAAGCCATATCTGGACAGTTTAAGGAGACCGATGAGAAGACGCTTGTTTTGCTTGTAACAAGATATTATGAACAGGATACATTGAAGGAAAACTTAATATTTGAAGAAGAAAGCCTTGATCTGCTCCAGGATATCCTGGAATTGGCGGGAGAACTGGATAAAAGGGTTCCATATGAGAGCATCGTCACTACAGAGTTTGCCAAGAAGGCATTTAATAAATAAAATGTTAAAAGCCAATCTGTATAAAGCAAATTTGCATAGATAAAATAAATACGCATTATTTAATGGTTAACAACCGTCTTTAACTTTATATTGTACCTCTTAAGCAAACAGGAAGTTTCCGGCTGCTTAGGAGGTAATTTTTTAATATAATATAATTTTCAGGCTTAATTACAATAATTGTCTTTATCTCAGACTGCCGGTAAACAACAAGTTATAGAAATTGACATCTGTGTATAATAATGATAACAAATGTAAATACATACTATAAAATGGGTTTATTATGAAATTATGTAGACGACAGCTGTAATTTGCGATGAATAGGCGTTTTTCTGGAATTTATTTTGCTTTACTTAAAGTACGCCTAAAGGCTTAGACAGAAAGCTGACTGATAATTTTTAATTCGTAACGGAGGGCAATATGAATATTTTAAATGTAACCGGATATAAGATATATAATTCATCGATTATGAAAGGCGACGGATGTTACCTGACAGATAACAACGGGAAGAGATACATAGATTTTGAATCCGGCGTATGGGTATTGCCCCTGGGACACAACAGCGTGACTGTAAATAAAGCAATTATTAAGCAATTAAACGAAATAAGCCATACCGGGTATCGGTATACCCATCCGGAATTATTACCGATCAAATTTATATTATATGGCTGATAAAGGGATAAGATTAAAGATGAGAAAGAAAGTAAGTAACCTGCTTATATTATGTAGTTTCCTGCTTGTATTAGGATTTATAATTAAAATTGCTGTTCATGGTCTACTAAATATGTTGAATCAGGAAAAATGGCTATTCAGTACACTTGAGTGTATTTTACCGGCAATTATACTTATGATAGTTGGATTTTATTTAAGAAGGCACGATTAAATACCGTAAAGCGAAGTAAAAAAGAATCACAACCGATTTTATATCCTGCTTACAGGAAGTAAAAATCGACTGTGATTCTGTTTTTTGTAGTAACTTAGTTATTCTTCGGTAGTATCATCCTGTTCGGTTTCAACTACGTCAACGTCATCATCTTCATAATCGTCATCGTCATCAAAGTCGTCTTCATATTCGTCAAAGTCATCATCAAAGTCATCCAGATAGTTAGGATTCAGATACCTGTAAACAGCATAAGCAATGGCTGCAACTGCCGCTATAGCACCGATAACAGCAAGTATACAGATGATAGGATTTTTCTTTTTTTCGGGTTTTCTATGCATAAGTTCTCCTATCTTAATTGCGCTTAAAAATTCATCTAATTTATTTCCCATGGCAGCACTTCCTTTCTGGTTTATTATATGACTAACTGCTCATAAACAGTATAACATAATAATGGATTAATTACTATATATTATAATTTGTAAACGACAATCTTTTTATTCAGTAAAAGTTTATCCTCAAATACTATTGATTAGTGATTCTATTACATATTTACTTATAAAGTATTTAAAATAACTAATAAAAGTTTTAATTACAGCGATTATTATAAGTCAACTTTCGTAAGATTGGCAAACGATGCCATAAGTTTTTTTGTGCCAAATCTGGGGAAATCCACCGTTACTTCATAGTCTTTGCCGCCCGCAACAATATTTGTAACTACACCGGTTCCGAATTTGACATGTTTTACGGTATCGCCGATACCATAATCTATGGTGCCTAAATTACTTCCGCCAAAATTTTTCGGTTCAGGAGTAACAAAAGGTTTATAATGGGTTTGAGAAAAATGATAATCGGAAGTCTGTTTTGAAGTTTCCTGAATAAAATCATCATCTGAAAACTTATAAACAGTTTTTTTGTCCGGTGAATTAACTTTTAAAAGATGTCTTGGTATCTCATGGATAAAGCGGGAAGGCTTATTATAATGCATTTCACCGCGAAACATCCGGAATTTTGCCGCCGAAAGGGAAAGACGTTTTTGAGCTCGGGTAATACCCACATAACAAAGTCTGCGTTCTTCTTCAATTTCTTCTTCAGGATTTTCCGCATTTATAGCCATATAGCCGGGGAAGGTACCTTCCTCCATGCCGCAGATATATACATAAGGAAATTCCAGGCCTTTGGCACTGTGAAGAGTCATAAGTACAATATTATCCTTGCTTTCGTCCATAGTGTCTATATCGGAAACAAGTGAAACCTCTTCCAAAAATCCACTCAAAGTAGGATTTTCGGCAGTTTCAGCGTATGATACCAATTTGTTTTTCAATTCATAGATATTGTCTATTCGTTCTTCAGCTTCTTGGGTGCCTTCTTCTTCCAGCTCTTTTAAATAACCGGTAGCTTCCAGGATATCATCGATTATTCTTGTCAGATCATAGCTGTCACTGTTTATGCTTGAGCGAAGACCTTCAATCAGGCTGACGAAAGGTTCGATTTTTGAGGCTGACCTTTCAAGTCCAGGTATTTGTCTGGCTCTTAAAAGAGCTTCATAAAAGCTGATATCGTTTAAAACGGCATAATCATTCAGCTTGTCTATGGTTGCAAGGCCGATTCCTCTGCGGGGTACATTTATGATTCTTTTTACCGAAATATCATCCTTGCCGTTAACTATTGTCTTTAGGTATGCAAGGATATCTTTAATTTCCTTACGGGCATAGAAGTTTAGGGCGCCGATGATTTTATAAGGAATGTTTTTAAGTACCAGTTTTTCTTCAAAAATTCTGGACTGGGCGTTGGTTCTGTAAAGAATGGCAAAATCATTATAACTGGCCTGTTTGCTTTCTACCACCCGTTTTATTTCACTGGTTATGCGGTCAGCTTCTTCAAAGTCCGACTCAAAGAGGGTAAATGATACCGGTTCACCTTCTTCATTGTCGGTCCAAAGGGTTTTTTGCTTACGACCCTTGTTGTTTGCAATAACCTCATTGGCTGCATTAAGTATGCTTTTCGTTGAACGGTAATTTTGCTCAAGCTTAATAACTTTGGCATTGGGAAATGCCTGTTCAAAGTTAAGGATATTATATATATTGGCTCCCCGGAATTTATAAATACTCTGGTCGTCATCACCGACGACGCAAATGTTATATTCCCTTTCTCCGTATTCGTTTATGCCGGAAGCCAAAAGAT
>CAZIHC010000052.1:0-11140 GCA_964538605.1 uncultured Herbinix sp.
ATAAAAAAACATGGCCTACAGGGTATTTCCTTATCCCTAATAAACCATGTTTCCTAAAAGTACTTTATTTACTCCTTCTCAAACATTTGAAAAATGAAAGGAGTTTATTTGATGTAGACAGCAAAAATACATCACTTACAACTCCACCCTGCCTTCCAGGGCGCGAAGAAGTGTTACCTCATCTATATATTCCAGATCACCGCCTACGGGAATACCGCTGGCTATCCTGCTTACCTTTATGCCTGCGGGTTTTAAGAGCTTGCTTATATACATGGCGGTTGCTTCACCTTCCAGGCTGGAATTGGTCGCAATTATAACTTCATCCACATCAGTTTGCTGAAGCCTTGTCATAAGTTCTTTAAGCTTTATATCTCCTGGGCCTATTCCAAGCATAGGGGATATAGCCCCGTGAAGAACATGATAGACCCCGTCATATTTTCCGGTTCTTTCATATGCCGCCAAATCCCTAGGAGTTTCCACAACCATAATTTGCTTTTTATTCCTGTTTGGCGAAGAACAGATAGGGCATAACTCTTTATCTGTTATTGTAAGGCATTCCTTACAATAACGGATATTTTTCTTGGCATCTAAAATTGCATTTGAAAGTATCTCTACCTGGTCTTCCGGCATATTTATAATATGAAAAGCAAGCCTTTGGGCTGTTTTTGTCCCGATACCCGGAAGTCTTGACAGTTCCTCTATTAACTTGCTTATTTTACTGCCATAGTAATCCATTAGAACGGGAAGCCTCCCAATCCTCCTAATCCACCTGTAATTTGTCCAAATGCCTTGGAAGTTTCATCTTCCATTAATCTTAAAGCTTCATTGGTAGCCGCAACAATAAGGTCTTCCAACATTTCAACATCGTCGGGATCAACCACTTCAGGTAAAATCTTAACAGATACAATTTCTTTCTTTCCCGAAACCGTAACAGTTACAGCACCGCCGCCTGCACTGGCTTCCCAGGTCTTTTCTTCTAACTCTTTAGCCTTCTCCTCCATCTGCTTTTGCATACGCTGTGCCTGTTTCATCAGATTGCTCATATTTCCGGGTATTCCCCCACCGGGAAATCCTCCTCTTTTTGCCATCAGATAAGCTCCTTTCCTTATTTTACGTAGTCTAAATTTTCTTTGTCTGCCTAATATTATAATATGAAGCCTGATTTTCTACTATAAGAAAATCAGGATATTTAAATTGTAAGTTTTAAAAGCATTTGATTTTAATGCATTTATATTAATTCGTATCAACAAATCATCAGCTTTTACTCATAATATATTGGGGCTTTAATCAATTTAGTAAGGTCCACATAATCATTCATATTCTCTTTATCTTTATCCAGGCATCTGACGCTGATTGTTGTCTGTTTGCCTATTGTCTTAGCTATAACATCATTTATGACTTTCTTATGGTTTTCCCTGTCCACCAGTTCCTTATCAAGAGGGTCGGCTACAACAATTACAAGCCCTTTTGATTCGTCTATACTTAAGGTAGACCCGTTAAGAACCGAAGCTAATGCCGGCGCTTTTTTAGAAATCTGCCCTATTATTCCCTTCCAGTTATTTGCCACAGCTTTTAAATCTTCCGGAAGAGCTTCCGGCAGTATTTCCTGCTTTTCTTCAGGTTCCGGTTCAGGCATGGGAACAGGTGCTGCAGCTTTCTTATTATCAGCCGCCACCACTACACCCTTTTCCAGCTTTTCTTCCAGTATCTTTATGCGATTTATCAGGGCCTCATAACTTTGCTCCATCTGAGGTTTGCAAAGTTTAATAAGTGCTATTTCCAGTAAAATTCGTTTTCTTGACGCATATCTGATCTGGTTTGCCAAATCAGAAAATACCCTGATATACCTCATTAATACAACTTCATCAAACGATTGGGCTTCTTCCTTAAGCTGCATCAGGTTCTCGGTGGACATATCTATAATAATGTCACTGACATTCTCAGTTGTCTTAACCAGTAAAAGGTTTCTTAGATACCAGATAAAGTCTGTGACAAATTGTGAAAGCTCACGGCCGTTGCTTTCAATATCATCCAGTATCCTTATGCAGCCGGATACGTCCTGACGTTTTACGCATTGTAATAAATCTGAAAATACTTTGGTGTCTACCGTTCCCAAAACGTCCAGAACGTTGTCGTAAGTTATTTTCTTTCCGAGATAGAATGAAATGCATTGGTCAAGCAAACTTAAGGCATCTCTTAGGGAGCCGTCGGCAACCCTGGCAATATACTTAAGAGCCTTGTCCTCTATCTCTATGTTTTCTATATCCATAAGTTCACGAAGCCTGTTTGCTATTGTTTCAATGCTGATACGTTTAAAGTCATATCTCTGGCACCGTGATAATATTGTAACCGGAATCTTATGGACTTCCGTAGTCGCAAGGATAAATATTACATATGAAGGCGGTTCCTCAATAGTCTTTAAAAGAGCGTTAAAAGCTCCGGCAGAAAGCATATGAACCTCGTCAATAATATATACCTTATACTTTCCTTCCGTCGGGGAATATCTAACTTCCTCAACTATTTCCCTGACATTTTCCACACCGTTGTTGGAAGCCGCATCTATCTCTATCACATTCATGGACGTACCGGAAATGATGCCCCTGCAAGTCCTGCACTCATTACAGGGATTGCCATCATGAGGGTTTTCGCAATTTACGGCTTTTGCAAACAATTTTGCCACCGTAGTTTTTCCGGTTCCTCTGGTCCCCGTAAACAAATAGGCATGGCCTATCCTGCCGGATCTTATTTGATTTTTTAATGTTGTAACTATATGATCTTGGCCTTTTACATCATTAAAATTATCGGGACGAAATTTCCGATAAAGAGCCGTGTACGACATATGTTGCTTCCTTTCTTATTGGGAACAAAGGTTTTGTCCATTTTTGGTACCGTTTCATTATATCATTGTAGTTTTTTAAAATCAATTACTTAACCCTGTCACATCAGGTGTTAGGATACATATTTCAATATTACAATTTATTATAGCAGGTCTAGTTATTAATTTTCTCAAAATGCTGGTAGTCCTTGCTGTTTTTCCATTCCCCGCCCCAGGTAAATCCTCTGTTTATAAATGCCTTATAACAGGGGTCATCTTTTTTAATATAATAGATATTATCCTTATCTCTGTCTGCATACTCCGCGCCGTTTTCAGGTAGAATCTCAAGTTTATTGTCTTTGGTCCGGACATAAGGATTATACAAAGGATTAATGTCTATAGCCAGGCCGTCACTATGGTTGGAGCGCCTTGTAGTTCCTTCAACAAACCTGAAATTAAACGCCGACGTATTATTATCTGCCATAGATTTTAGATCGTTGGCATCATATTCATCAACTAAAAGCATTTTCTCTATGGGATATGAGATACTGTATAACTCCTTAAAAATATCGACTATATCCTGAGCTATAGCTTTGTTTACTATCAGTTCTCCTATACGGGTCTGGCCTTCAAAATCCGTATGAAGGACCCGTACATATCTTAAATCACTGTATGGTACATCGCAGTTTTCTTTATACGATTTTCCGTATATGCGGTCAATTATACTCCGGTCCAGTTCCTGAAAATAAAATAAAGAATCAATTATTTCACTGCCAAATTCGGTAACATTAATTACTGTTCCTGCAGAAAGTTTCTTAATATTATTTATCGTATCTTCAGTATTTAACGTATCTTCTATATCTTTTAAAACATTGGTTTTCCCAGCAGCAATTACCTCATCATTATTACCATTGTCTATATTCTTCATGTTATCCTCGGTCATTTCCATGACCCCATTATATTTATCATTTTCATCTATATACATATCACTATTTATTGTGATTAAATTATCATTGGTATCATTTTTTTTGCATGATCCCATAAAAAAACACAGGGGGAGTATCCATAATAATATTAAGATTCTCCTGCCCACGCTAATCCTCCTCTATTACCTGTATTTCAAGGTAGTCAAAATCAATAATTTCTATAAAATTATCCTGGTTAAACCTTGTTTTGTCATGCCTTTTAAAATCGTTTATATTTGAATCAAGCCATATAGGCTTTGATAAATCAAAGTTATGGCAGATATCATCAATAGCAGAAAATATTTTTTGAGTCCTTCTAAGATCAGGGCTGTCATTTGATACCACCATATCTTTAATAATTTTATTATCTTTTATTATTTTTGCCCATAAACGAAACATAATATTTCCTCTCTAATAAAGAATTTGAAAAACGTTGCGAATCAATGTTTTCATGTATATAATTATATTTGAAGCTACCCTGCTTTCATTCTATTATAGCTAAACAAATACAAAAATAAAAGTAGTAATAAAAATAAGAGGGTTTATCAGATGGACGGGAATAAGCGAAGAGAAAAACTTTTGCAGATAATTAAAGACAGCAGTACACCCGTATCCGGCAGTGAACTGTCAAAAATGTTAGGCGTAAGCAGACAGGTTATTGTCCAGGATATAGCTCTTTTGCGCGCATCTGATTACAATATCATATCGACTACAAAGGGATATATATTATATCAGGATAACAAGCCGAAGTATACCAGGGTAATAAATGTCAAACATTCTACCGACGAAATCGAAGACGAATTATGTACCATAGTAGATAACGGTGGCCGTGTCCTGGATGTTCAGGTAATTCATGAAATATACGGTCAGATAGCCACCGAACTTATAATAAGAAACAGAAGCGATGTATATGATTTTGTAAAAAAGGTCAAAGAGAAAAAAATAGTTCCCTTAAAGGAACTAACAGCAGGATATCATCATCACACTATTGAAGCCGATGATGAAGAAACTCTTGACAGAGTAGTTGATGCCTTAAGGCAAAAAAAATACATCCTCGATTAAAATATCAACATAAAGAAAGAACATGTATGCTTATATGACATGTCCTTTCTTTTTCTTTTTATGAAATTCATTTCATCATCCTTTATCGAAGAAGCAACATAGGATTTACGGTTTGATCGTCTTTCTTCACCATAAAGTAAAGGTTACTTCCTTCAACTACATAGAATTTTGTAGGTTCATCAACCGCTCCGATTACTTCACCTTCAGCAACTCTGTCCCCGATTTTGTGATTGACATCCTTTAGCTGACCGTAAAGCAGTGAATATCCGTCTCCTATATCCATGGTAACTGTTAAACCGGTTACAGGATCATCATATATATCTGTAATTATTCCATCTGCTGCTGCCTTAACTTCCGTACCAACCTCAGCACCTATAACGATTGCAGGGTTAACCTTGTACTGCATAAGGGTAGCATAATAAGTCAGATGATCCATGCTGTAATTCATGATTACATTGCCATCCACCGGCCAAAGGAGTCCCTTTTCAACATCAAAGCTTAAAGGTGTCACGTTCTGAACAGTAGTACCGGCAGTTTCTACAGCCTTAGGCTGCTCTTTTATATCCTTTTTAACATCCGCTGCCTGCACAGGCTCATCGATTTCTGCCAAATCAATTCCTTGTTCTTCTTCTTCAGTAAACACGTCAAATTCCAAAAGACTGTCATTGTCAGCTACCTCTTGACCGTCTTCAGTAGATTCGGATACCTGGCTTGTCTGATCGTTATTAGCCAATTGATCCGATGTGTCGTTATTATCTGCCAGAAGATTCTCATCATCCTCGGCTGCTATGTTAGTATCCGGTTCATTAAGATCCACAAAATCATTATTGTCATCCTCAACTTTAGAGGATAAGTTGGAACCAATGAGCGCTACTGCAGCTATAGCGATGATACCGACAAATAATAACACATAATAGCCTTTCTCTTTGAAAAACTCAGCAATTTTTTTCACTGTTCTCACCTCTAGTAATATTCTTCTCAGATATTGTTGTATTTATTCCTCAGTCGCTTCCGGATTATAAAATTCTCTCTAAAATTAAAAGATCTCAACTTACCTAATTAATATTTCCATTTGCATTTTTTTTAATCGTTTGTCACATACTTTTTCTTGACTTTTTTGATTAAAGTAATAAAATTATTTATGTGATGCGGATATAGTTTAGTGGTAAAACACGAGCTTCCCAAGCTTGTGATGCGGGTTCGATTCCCGTTATCCGCTTAAAAAAAGGTACTATGCATTAAGCATAGTACCTTTTTTTAATGGCTCTTTGTCAAGTGTTGGGGTATGATGTATTTGAATCATGCTAAATTACTTGGCTTAGAGCCTTTTTAACATTTATATCTAAAACACCTATTTTTAAGCATGGCAATATATGCTCAAAAGGTAGCAGTATCACTTTATCAAGTGCCACTACTACCTTTTGTATCATTTTACATATTTTCAAAATTTTCTCACGCTTCCTGCCTTATCTTCTTCCTCGCATAAAAGAAACTTACTACCTGTCCTATTCCTGCCAGTGCCCAGGTTACAGGATAGCAGGCAAAAAGCATGTAGACGTTTCGAAACCATTTAAAGAAAGTAACCAGCCATACAATACGAAACAGGCAGGCTCCGATTAACGTACAAAGCATAGGTAATACCGAATATCCCATACCACGGGTTAACCCCGGAAAAACATTCATGATACCACATGTAAAGTAAGCTACCATAAGGACATTGATTCTGATTGCACCAAGCCGAATGACTTCAGGGTCAGAGTTAAAAATAGATAACAGCGGTCTACTGAATATCATTGTAAGCCCGCCTACTATTATCCATGTAGCAAAAGTCAAAATGGTACAAATTTTTGCTATCTCATCTATCCTGTCATATTTTTTTGCTCCCATACTCTGACCGGTATACGTTATAGCCGCATTATAATATGCATTCATGGGAGTTGCGACAAATCCCTCGATATTTCCGGCCGCGGAACTTGCTGCTACCATAGCAGTACCAAATGAATTAATTGCAGACTGAATGAGTACATTGGAAATCGAAAAAAGCAGTGACTGCAAACCGGCCGGCAAACCAATTTTTATAACTTTCGCAAGTTTTTCACGATCTATATGCAACTTTCTTAAATTCAATCGGATTGTTCTTTCCTCATTGCGTATTAAGCACCAAAGAATCAAAATCATCGACAGATACTGAGATATAATGGTAGCCCAGGCCACACCGTTCACGCTCATATTCAGTACTATAACAAAATACATGTTCAATAAGGCATTTGTAATACCGGATATCACTAAATAATACATTGGCCTACGGCTATCTCCAATTGCACGAAGTATCGCGGCACCGAAATTATATATCATACTTGCCGGGACACCAAGAAAATATATTCTCATATATACAGCGGATAAATCAATAATATCAGCAGGTGTACCGATCATAATTAACATTGGATTACAAAGTAAAAGTCCCAATATCATCACTGTAATACCTGCAATAACACTTACAGTTATTGAAGTATGGACCGATTTTTCTATTGCTTTCGCATCCTGAGCTCCATAATCCTGAGCTACTATAACACTTGTTCCCACTGATAATCCCATAAATAAGTTAACTATCAAGTTGATAATTGCACCTGTGGCGCCAACTGCTGCCATTGCTTCTTTACTTGCAAATCTTCCGACTACAACCAAGTCCGCTGCATTAAATAAAAGCTGGAGTATATTCATTGCCATGATAGGCAATGCAAAAAGGATTATTTTACGAAACATGGGTCCAAAACTAATTTCTTTATCCTTTTTATAAGATACCATTTTCATCTACCTTCATTCTCTAAGTCATTCTCCCCATCAAAAAAGCAAACACACTAACCATATCACATTCCATAATAAAATTCTATCCTTTTTTACTTTATTTCGACAATTTTATTAATAATTAATAATTAATGTCTAAACGATTTATTCTTATCCCCTTATATAATTCGGCAGCCTTTTATATAAAAGTTAATTCTGTAAAAATTTTTTAAATCAGCGAAACTACTAATATATATAAATTATTTTAGCTTTCAAGATAAAGTCATCTATAACATTATATAAAAATAATTTAAGATAATATATTTAGTCTAGTCAATTTTCATAATTTATGGTAAAATTAATGATATTATTCGACAAACTATTACAAATTATCTTATAATAAACCACGAGTCTATATAGATTATGATAGTGAGTAACTTGTAACGTAAGTCATTTTACCTGCAGGTACAGCACTAACATAATTTATATGGGTGGACTGGTTTTGAAACTGGAGGTAAAATGATGGGCGTTAAAAATAATTCTACTAAAGAAAACGTAAAAAACGGAATATTATCAATGCTACACAAAGGGAAGCAACTTCTAAATAAAATTCCCATGCCAAAACAGTTTTCTTCTCTGCGTATTAAATTAATCCTTTCATTTTTAATCCCCATAGCCTTTATTATCATATTAGGTATTTCTTCGTATCGATTGGCTGCCTCAGGTCTTTCTAATAAATATCAGGATACTGCTATACAAGTAGTTGAAAAAACAGCCGAATACATAAGCTTTGGTTTAAAAACAGTAGAAAACACATCGCAGGAATATCTCAGTGATAATAATATAAACAGATACTTCACATTTGCACATATAGATTCTAAGGCTGAAATGTTTCAGCTTTTAAATAACATACAAAATGATTTTGTTGTGAAAAGTACAGTAGATGACTTTATACTCAGCATCTATGTAATACCCGAAAGCATTACGGCAATTTCTTCAAAAAACAGTATTACATTGAACAGCGAAATTTATAAAGGGATTCTTGATACAGATATAGGTGAACAGTTAGTTAATAACAGGTCCAATTTAATTTGGTCTGGAAGCGATGCTTATTTAGATGAAAAGTTTGAGACAAACAGCGCAAATTACTCTTTGCGTTTAATCCGTAAATATCCTAACTTTCCATCTTTTCTTATCATCGACGTACAGGCTGATGTGATCAAGAATATCCTTAAGAACACAAATCTCGATGACACCGGAATATTAGCCTTTGTAACCGCAGACGGAAAAGAGATTACAAAAAATGATAACGAAGAAATACTTTTCAGTGACCAGTAATTTTACAAAAATGCATTGGAAAACAGTGAAATTAAAGGATCCGAATATGTAAAATTCAACGGTAAATCTTATTTGTTTATGTACTCAAAAATCGGTAATACCGGTGCTATGATTTGCTCCCTGATACCAAAATCCACTATTACCGGACAAGCAACAGGTATCAGAAACATCACCGTTCTACTGGTATTAGTAGCTTGTGTTATTGCGGTAGTTATAGCGGCAATGATATCAACCGGTATAGACAAGACTATTAAAAATGTTATATCCGGCCTTAAAAAAGCAGCTAGCGGAGACTTGACAGTTGATTTTCATACCAACAGGAATGATGAATTTAAAACACTAATTGAAGAAATAAAATCAACCTTTTCAAATATGAAAGATTTGATAAAACAGGTTAACCTGTTAAGCGGTATAGTGTCAGAGTCTTCTGTCGAATTAAATCAAACGTCTGCTGTATTCTTAAAAAACACAGAGGGTATCTCCCGTGCCATGAACGAAATAGAACAAGGAATTATGCAGCAAGCCAATGATGCTGAAGAATGCCTTGTACAGATGGACAATTTGTCAAAGAAGATTGTTCTGGTAAGCGATAATACAAAAGAAATAAGCAGGATTGCTGACCATGTTAAGGTATCGATCGCAGAAGGTACCAATTGTACACAAGAACTTAATCAGCAGACTAAAGCGACTATTGATATAACTACTGATATAATTAATGCAATTGAAACTCTGGCAGAAAAGTCGACCGCCGTAACGCAGATAACCAAAGTAATTAATGAAATAGTAGACCAGACCAACCTGCTGTCACTAAATGCTTCAATAGAGGCTGCCAGAGCCGGAGATGCCGGCAGAGGTTTTGCTGTAGTTGCCAACGAAATTAGAAATCTGGCTGAAAAATCAAAATATTCTGTTAATGAAATTCAAAAAATAATAGCCAGTATCTGGGATGACACCCAAACAGCAGTTGAAACAGCTAAAAAGGTAGAAAAAGTTATAAGCCAGCAGGAAAATGCGGTAAAAAATACAACAGTTTCTTATGATAGAATCAATGAAAGTGTTGAAAAATTGATTGTTAATTTAAATTACATCTCTGAAAATATAAACAATATCGAAGAATCAAGAATTAGTACTTTGGGATCAATTGAAAATATAAGTGCGGTACTGGAAGAAATTGCAGCATCATCTAACTCTGTAAGCCAGGCTGCCACAGAGCAGTTAAATTCCGTAGAAGCTTTGAATAATTCGGCTAAATCATTAAAAGATAATGCGGACGAGTTAACAAAGGCTGTAAAGAAATTCACGATATAAGCCAAATACATACTCTTAATAAGATTCTGTATAACATTTAGCTGAAATAATAACATTTAAAAAGCATCATTTATAAGTCTTGAGTGTATCTTATACTCCATTCTTATAATGATGCTTTTTTTATAATTAAATTACTAATTTGTTTTACACATAATAGTATCTTTTTATACCAATTCTTCTACTACCTAAAAATATTCTTTATAAATACATATCCCGTCAAAACTAAAAACCAGACTGGCTTTTAGCAGGACCGAATGCTCATTTCTTATCTTAGTTCTTTCCACTCAATCACAATCTGACTGTTTTCCCTAACTTTAAAATAATCAAAATACCTGTTTTCCATAGGTATCCACTTGTTTAAGAAAATTTCTAGCCCGTCTTCTCCGTTTCGTTTTCTTATATTATCTGTCTGAGCTTTAGTATCAATATCCATAAAGACTCGCAAATCATAAGGGTTTTCAAAATAAGGATGCTGGCTGTAGGAACCTTCTATAATATTAAGCCTTCTCGGACTTATATCGTATTCTTTATCAATCCTTAGCAGACTACAGTTGAAAGTCCTATATTTAACCGGCTTTTTTTCTAAAAGAGGCATAAGTACCTCGGCCTTAAATCTTTCATAATCCACGTTTCCGCCGGGTTCTTCTAAGCGTTCTTTTGTTCTTTGGTGAGCTTGAAGAAAAAAGTCGTCCATATGAAAAAGATTGCAATCAAATATTTGCTGCAGATAATATCCCAGCGTAGTTTTACCGCTTGCACATTTGCCGTCTATAGCCACCAAAACCGGGTCTTTATCCGTTTCCTTTAAAATTACTTCTATAGCATTTACTACCGGTTTAAACCGCATTATGCATGATTCACATATTTT
>CAZIHC010000053.1:0-10867 GCA_964538605.1 uncultured Herbinix sp.
CGGAGAGCCTTTTTTGGGTGATTTTCTCGGAGGGCTTATGTTTTTGCTTTCAGGATCTATCCAATAAATCCATTTTATATAAGGTATGGGGTATACTATAGTCAGAGGATAACGGTTTAAAAATACGGGCAATTTTTTTCTTAAACGGTTGAAACTTTGAGTTTGAATTTCAATTATTTCTTGCCCGTTAAAAATATCTGCTACAAATCCGTCTATTTTTATCTCATGATTTTTGGTATTTATGTCATAATAATTTTTTAGCACACAATGAAGGGATTTTTCACCTAATGTTCCGATACCCATTAAAGTCCGTTCTTTTCCGATGACTTCATCACATATTTTTTTAAATAATTGCTTATCCATATAGATCCCTCCTGTAATACAGGATACATTATATCAGCAAAGCAAATCAAGAGAAACATTGAAAAATGGCGTCAGGACAAGTATTGAAAATTATGGTATTATAAGTTATTATAAACTGAAATAAAGATAAAAGATTATTATGCTAAAAGTAGACTTTATAATAAAGGATATTAAATATTATAAAAAGGAGAAGTTATTATGAAAATTCTGGTTACCGGCGGAGCAGGCTATATAGCCAGCCACACCAATTTGGAACTGCTGAATGCAGGTTATAATGTGGTTGCAGTAGATAATCTGTATAATTCCAGTAAAGAATCTATAAGACGGGTAGAAAAGCTTACGGGTAAAAAAATAAAGTTTTATGAAAATGACATATTGGATAAAGAAGCCTTGATGAACATCTTTGAGGAAGAAAAAATAGATGCGGTTATTCATTTTGCCGGTCTGAAAGCGGTGGGAGAATCCTGCAAAATACCTTTACTGTATTATAAAAACAACGTATGCGGAACCGTAAACCTGCTGGAGGTAATGGAAAAATATAATGTCAAAAATCTTGTATTTTCATCATCCGCTACGGTTTACGGTGATCCTAAAACCGTACCCATAACCGAGGATTTTCCTTTGTCGGCAACCAATCCTTACGGAAGGTCAAAACTTATGATTGAAGATATATTAAGAGATCTTTATGCTTCCGATAATGAATGGAATATAGCCATATTAAGGTATTTTAATCCAATAGGAGCCCATGAAAGCGGAGAGATCGGAGAAGATCCCAACGGTATTCCCAATAATCTGGTTCCTTATATAGCTAAAGTAGCCCTGGGCATCCTTGACAAGATTTATGTGTTCGGAAACGATTACGATACTCCCGACGGAACCGGTGTAAGGGATTATATCCATGTGGTAGATCTGGCCGTCGGACATATAAAGGCTATTGAAAAACTTAAAGAGAACCCGGGCCTGGTTACATATAATCTTGGAACCGGCAGGGGATACAGCGTTATGGAAGTAATTCATAATTATGAAAAGGCCTGCAAAAAAAAGCTTCCCTATGTAATAACCGACAGACGCCCCGGAGATATTGCAGTGTCCTATGCTGATCCGACAAAAGCAAATAAAGAACTGGGATGGAAGGCTGTAAGAGATATTGAGCAGATGTGCAGGGATTCTTATAACTGGCAGATAAAAAATCCTAACGGATACAGCAGATAATTTATGCAATTTGATAGTGTATTATCCAAAATTTGAAATTAGTATTGACATTTTGGCTAAATTTTGGTATTCTAAAGAAGGTCGTACTGGAGGAGGTATTACCGGTAAACTTAGTGGGGGAGAAGAGAGGGTAGATAAATAGAAAATAAGATTAGCTGAAACGTACGTCCATAGGGGCGTACCTTTTCGGTTAATCTTATTTTTATTTAGACTATTACAGATAAAGCATACAGATATAACCATACATCTGGTGTTTTATACAATTGCCAATACCGGTGTATAAAGCGCAAGTTTGTTTGGTTATATCTGTATGCTTTATTTATAAATACAGTTTAATTTTCATACCACTCTTTTAACACATTTTTAGCCAGGGACACAGTTTCTTCATATGTAAATTTTCCTTGTTTGGCTATATCGGAAACTCCATGTTTTCTGCCCATTTCGGCCGTATATTCCGAAAGTTTATATATGCCGTAATTATAATCGGAAGGACCGTGTTCATAATGGGTGACAATGGGAGTAATTTTGGCATTACTGATATAAGTATTTGACAGGTCTTTGGTTATTGTTATGTAAGCCATTCCCCCAAGCATTCTGGGAGCTTCTTTTTGGTATGATAAAAAGTTTCCCAAAGAGTAAAATACCAGCATTCTATGGTCCGGATCGGAATCTATCCACTCCACCGGCTGCAGGACATGCGGATGGGTACCGATTACCAGATCTACTTTAAGATTATAAAAAAATTCAACCAAATCCTTTTGGGCCTGTACCGGCTCATAGACATATTCCGTCCCCCAATGGGGGAAAACGATTACAAAATCGGCTTCCTGCCTGGCTTGTTTTATGTCTTTTTCCATTTCTTCCTTATTGAGGAGATTTACAAGGTACGGCATATCAGCCGGAAGCTTGTATCCGTTCAGGCCGTATGTATAATTAAGCATGGCAATTTTAATACCGTTTTTTTCGATTACAGGGATTTTGTCCCGGTCTTCTCTGCTTTTGTTTATTCCAAGAACGGTAATTTCGGGATATTTATCCCAAAACTCCAGCGTATTTAGTACGCCTTTTGCCCCTTTATCCATAGTGTGATTGGTTGCGTGGAGGATAACGTCAAAACCTGCGCCAACAAGGGCGTCACCGATTTCAGTGGGTGAATTGAAAGCGGGATAACCGGAATATATAAGTTCTTTTCCTCCAAGAATGGTTTCCTGATTGACGACTGCAATATCTGCACCCATTATTTCATCTTTCATCTCATCATATAAATGGTCGTAATTGTAAGTGCCGTCACTTTGCATGCCGCTTTGTACCACTTCGATATGAATCAGATTGTCGCCCACGGCAAGAAGCGTAATGCTGCTTTTATTTTCGGCACCTATGGTGTTTTTGCTCCACTCTTTCAGCTCAAAATCTGCCCAGCGTTTAAGGGAGCCTTCCTTAAAGGTCCATGAGGGTGTTTTTATGGGAAAGTCCATTTCATAATCGTAATACCAGGGATCTTCCGGGTGAAGGGGATTTTTAAGAACATGAAAATCCTGTGCGGGCATAAAACCCTGTGCCAGCAGGTAGCAGCGGCTTCCGTCTTCACTTACGGCCATATCCACTATCATTACACAATGACCGGGGCTTCCGCCCTCTAAAAGAAGATCGCCGGGAAGCAGGTCGTCAAGGGAAACGGGTTTGCTTTCCGCCTCCAGGGAAAGAGTGCCGGCGTAGGCAAAAACCATGTCCAAATATTTTCTGAAGTTTTCGTAAGTATCGTCATAGGATGCTGTTTTGACCCAGCTTACATCATTTCCGTTTACCCTTATCCGGTTTCCGTCCCGCCATTTGGTATATTCCATAAAAAATCCGTTGGTTAAGTGAAAAGCAATTTTATCGTATTTTTCTATGGACCAATAATATTCTCCGTATATACGCATGACGGAATCCGCACATTGCTGTAAGTCTTTTTTTCCGATATCCATATCAAAGACCGCCACATGGTTGTCCTGTATACCGATAGGTTTACCGTCGTATTTTAATACTTTGCTTCCGTCTTGCTTTAAGGGAAGGCTTCTTATAAAACCGGCCAGTTCGTCTGATGAGGATTGCACACGGGTATAACCCTTAGGGGGAAGTATCCGGGTATCTAAAGTACTTCCTTCCTGATTGATGTATACAGGCCTATGTTGCATATTGCCGCTTTCAACGGAATTATCGTTAGGGTTGTCGGCTGTATCATCCACAGAGTTTTTATTGCCGGGACTTATTTCGGAAAAAACATTGTCCCGGTCGTCGCCGGAAGTATCGGCAGGGCCGGTTTTTTTTTCAGTTTCTGTTTGCGGCAATTTGTCATTATATTTTTTTGCACATCCGGCAAGCCAGATGAATATAAGTAATATAATAAGGAAAAACTTAATACCTGAAAATACAGTTAAATTATCTTTTTTATGTTTGCTCATTTTATCTCCCCGCATTTATATTTGCCCCAAATTATAACATAAAAACCTTATTTTTTCATTATTATCCTGTTATATAAAATTTATAACAGTTATAAGCAAAAACCGGTTATCAGGCAAGTTTTGACTGTTACTGCCGTTAATGTTGCATGAAAAAGGATATGACATATAAAAATTATCTATTACCGGTTATAAACAGAACATTTGACAAAGCAATAAAGGCATGGTATACTTTGTCATAAATATTGGGAAACGCTGTGAAGAGAAGAGTAATCGGTGAATGTGGTCGACAGAGAACCCCGGCAGCTGAGAAGGGGGGACTTACGGAAACCGACGAAGATGGCCTCGGAGCGGCACACCGAGGAAGCAATTCTTAGGCTGTGACGGCGGCATCCGTTATCATGCTAGGCTGTATTATTATGCAGCGACTGAGGTCTATATCGCGAGATATAGGCGAATTAAAGTGGTACCACGGGAAGTCCTCTCGTCTTTAAGTTTAAAGACGGGAGTTTTTTATTGGTTAGAAATTTCTTCCAGAGTACTGCATTAAATAATCAATAGTCGGATACTCCTAATCGTTATAAATAAATTTAGCAGAAAGGAAGGAAACCATGAGCAAAAAACCATATTATATTACAACCGCCATTGCCTATACTTCTGCCAAGCCCCATATAGGCAATACTTATGAAATAGTTTTGGCGGACAGTATTGCAAGGTTTAAGCGTTGGGAAGGGTATGATGTGTTTTTCCAGACCGGAACCGATGAACATGGCCAAAAAATTGAGCAAAAAGCAAAAGAGGCAGGAATCGAACCCAAGGAATATGTAGACAAAATTGCGGGAGAGATTAAAAGAATTTGGGATTTGATGAATACATCCTATGACAAATTTATCAGAACTACCGATCCCAACCATGAAGTTCAGGTTCAGAAAATTTTTAAGAAATTGTATGAAAAAGGGGATATTTATAAGGGATATTATGAAGGAATGTACTGCACTCCCTGTGAATCCTTTTTTACTCCTTCCCAGCTTAAGGACGGCAAGTGCCCGGATTGCGGAAGGGAAGTACATTATGCCAAAGAAGAAGCTTATTTCTTTAAAATGAGCAAATATGCGGACCGCTTAATTGCTCATATAAAGGAAAATCCTGAATTTATTCAGCCCGAATCCAGAAAGAACGAAATGATGAATAACTTCCTTATCCCCGGACTTCAGGATCTTTGCGTATCAAGAACATCGTTCAAATGGGGCATTCCGGTCGACTTTGACGATAAGCATGTGGTCTATGTCTGGATTGATGCTTTAAGCAACTATATAACCGGTATAGGATATGATGCGGACGGTAACAGCAGCGAGCAGTTTAAGAAATACTGGCCGGCAGATTTGCATCTGATCGGAAAAGATATATTAAGATTCCATACCATATACTGGCCTATTATGCTTATGGCTCTTGATATTCCTCTTCCGAAGCAGGTGTTTGGTCATCCTTGGCTTTTACAGGGAAATTCCGGAGATAAAATGAGCAAGTCAAAAGGAAACGTCTTATATGCCGACGAATTGGTAAAACTGTTCGGTGTAGATGCGGTAAGATATTTTGTCCTTCATGAGATGCCTTTTGAAAGTGACGGAATTATTACATGGGAACTGTTGGTAGAAAGAATAAATTCCGATTTGGCAAATACTCTCGGAAATTTGGTAAACCGCACAGTTTCCATGATTAACAAATACTACGGAGGTATAGTAAGAGATGCCAAAGTTTCCGATCCGGTTGATGAGGACCTTAAAAAAGTGGTAACTGAAACACCGGACAGGGTAATCGCAAAAATGGGTCAGCTTAGGGTAGCGGATGCCCTTACAGAGATAATCAATCTGTTTAAGCGCTGCAACAAATATATAGACGAAACTATGCCTTGGGTTTTGGCAAAAGATGAGTCAAAGAAAGAACGCCTTGCTACTGTTTTATATAATCTGGTAGAAAGCATTTGTATCGGTGCAAGCTTATTAAAACCTTTTATGCCCGAGACTGCCGACAAAATTTTCGCTCAGGTTTCGGCTAAAGAAAGAACCATCGAAGAAATTAAAGAATTCGGTTTATATCCTTCGGGAAGCAAGGTGACCGAAAAACCTGAGATCTTATTTGCAAGACTGGACATAAACGAGGTATTAAAACAGGTTGAGGAAGCCAAAAAAGCTGAAAATGAAGCAAAAGAAGAAGTAAGTAAGGAAGATAAGAAAGATGAGCAGGTTATAGATCTTGAAGCAAAACCTGAAATAACCTATGATGATTTTGCAAAGCTTCAGTTCCAGATAGGAGAAATTATTGCCTGTGAGGAAGTTAAAAACTCCAAAAAGCTTTTGTGTTCCCAGGTAAAAATAGGGTCACAGGTAAGACAGATTGTATCCGGAATTAAAGCCCATTATACTCCGGATCAGATGGTAGGAAAGAAGGTTATGGTTGTGACTAACTTAAAACCTGCCAAACTGGCCGGGCTTATATCGGAAGGAATGATTCTTTGTGCTGAAGATGCCGAAGGAAACCTTTCACTTATGGTGCCAGAAAGACCCATGCCTCCCGGAGCCGAGATAAGATAATAATTGCAAAAATAATGGCAGATTTATAATGCGCTTTATTTACAGTCAATATAAAACACATAGTGAATTATCACATATTGTTATAAACATTATGTGATTTTCACTATGTGTTTTTTTAATACTGACAAGAAATACATACAATAATTTTAAAATGTTTTGAAATGGCCTGTTAAAATAGGCATATGTCATTTTTTACGGTTGTTAAATAGCGGGGCATTTCAGTTATTTCTTCGTACCGTTATATTTTATATCAGACTGTTTTTAATTAATTTTTTTATTTTCCAGCCATGCATCTAAATACTTTTCTATTATTCCAAACTGGGCGGGGCCTATGTCCAGTAAAAACCGATGAAATTCCTTTAGGTTGAAATTGTCTCCCAGTGCTTCCTCGGCTTTGTTTTTAAGCCCCGTTATTTCAAGATATCCTACGGCATAGGGAAGGTATGCGGCAGGCTCTTCCAGGAGAATTTCGTATATTTTAGCGGATATTTTTTCATCATCCGAAAACTTGTTAATGTATGATATGGCTTTTTCCCTTTTCCATCCTTCGTAATGAATACCTATATCAGCCCTGGCATACATAAGAAGCAGGATTCTGTTGTTAAGCTCCAGTAAATCCGCCAGATTGGGATCTATTCCTGCATATTTATAAGAAAGAAATTCTACGTATGTTGCCCAACCTTCGTCATAGCCGACAAAATCCAGGATACTTCTTATAGGGGCAGGATTTTGGCTTCTGAAATAAACGTTCTGGTAAAGGTGTCCGGGATAGCCTTCATGGGCAACTGTGGTATAGATAGTGGCCAATGTTTCGTCGTCATTTCCGTTGATATAGATATGGTTATTTGTATAATTGTCGATAGCAGGGATCAGATACATGGCCGGACTTAAATATTCGGAAAGGGATTCGTGGACGTATTTGATTTCACAATTTACCTCTACCGGTTCAGGAAAGTCGGTAAGTATGTCGTTTTTTAGGTCTTCCAGTATTTCCACGGGGTCGGTTAAAGGAAAGGATGTAAAGGATTCGAGTTTATTTAAAATTTGAGTGTCTGTAAGAAGCAGC
Source organism: uncultured Herbinix sp. (assembly GCA_964538605.1). Lineage (GTDB taxonomy): Bacteria > Bacillota > Clostridia > Lachnospirales > Lachnospiraceae > Mobilitalea. The sequence goes on from CAZIHC010000053.1 coordinate 7,674, forward strand.
CTGTTTATTTCAAGAAAACCCTTATCTATGGCTGTTTCCAGCATATCTATAATTTCATCCATGCTCTTTGCGGAACCGGTTTTATATTTTACAAGGCATTCATAATATGCCTGGCCTTCGGGATAGTAATACAGGCCCGCATCATTTATTCCGGTTCCTTTAAGGCTTTCTAAGGCACTTATTAACATTTGGTAGGAGGGAATTATATATTCAAGAACCCTTTGACGGTTTTTTTCTTTATATTTTTCTGTTTCTTGTTTCGTTAAACCTGAAAAGTTTTCGATTTTTTCATTAAAATACTCTATCAGAAAGTTATTTTCAGGATCGGAAATAAAAGCTTTACATTGTTCAATAATCCGATCAGCAACCGCATCGGACATAAAAAGGCCCTTTTCGGATTTTTCTTTTTCAAACTCGACTATATCTTCAAAGTAATCGTATACACAGGGGAGCAATTCCAGATACCTGTCAATATCGTCTTTGTCGTAGAAATTAAATTCTGCAAGAAGAATAGGAAGCTGAGCCTGAAGTCCGGTGGTAGGGCCCAGGCTTTCAAAGTAGTAAATATAGTTGCCTAACTCCATTTCGGTTTCCAGATAATTGTAAAGAATGTCATATGTAAGCTGCCTGTCGGCAGTCAAAGAATTATAGTCTATTTTATCGAGCTCTTTTAAATACTGCCCGACGGTCATTAAGTCTTCTTTTATTTTTCTGACACTGTACTCACCCAGACTTGCCTTGGTGTTTTTTATACCGAAAGCCTCGGGATTGGCCAGAGAATAATTCAGGGAAATTGAATCGGATTGAACCTCTTTAATGAATAGTTCCTTAATAAAATTATCAAATTTTTTTTGGTAATTTTCCGATTTTAATGAGGATGTACAGCCGGTATTTAATAAGCTGAAAATCAATATAAAAAGCAAGACAAAATATGTTTTTAATTTTTTATACATTATACCTCCGCAGGTTAAATTTGATATCAATTAAGTTTATTCACTGACCGGTTTTATAAGAAGCGATTCTTATAATATTTGCTTTGGTTAAGTTTTATTGTTATAAAACCGATATATAGACTGTAAACACGTAATATTATATCAGATAATTCGGAATTTGAAATAATTTCTATGACCTTGGAAAGGTATGATACATATGAGCAGCAAAATAACAAATAACGGAAATAACGGTATTGACCTTATATTGGAAATACTTCGAAAGTCAAGAACATTAAGGGCAAATATTGAAAAGCAGAAAGATAATATTACTCAGGCAGAAACAACAAAATATATCCGTAATCCCAGATTATCAGCAATCAGTTCCGATATAGACGGAAAACTTATGCTTTCCATCAAAGATAATGATATAAGCCTTAGGAATAACGATAAATATTTTCAGAAGATTAAAAAGTATATCGAAGATATTCTTAACAGAATGACAAAAGAAGACTATAAGCTGCTATATGAAGAAGGTTTTCAAGTTGAAGACTTATCAATTGAAGCCCTTTCCTTGGCACTCCAATATATAAAAGAATATGGCACAACCGGTAATTCTGACGAGGATTCGGACAGACAAGAAAAGTCAAAAGAATCGGATGATAATCTTATAAAGAAAATGGAGTACTATAATCTGCCGGTTACAAAAGAAGCTGTTGATCGTATTAATGGTGCCTTAAAATTAAGTGAAGAGATTCCTTTTATAGAGAAAAAGGATGTATTATATCTTCTGAAAAAAGATTTACCTCCTACCATCGAAAATTTATATAAAGCAAGATACAGCCGCCAAAGTAAAAGTTCTGTAAAAAAACTGTCCGACAGTGACTGGCAGGAGCTTCTTCCACAGGTTAAAGAGGCAATCAACAAAACCGGGCTGTCTGGCAATAGCAGCACGATAGAAAATGCCAGATGGCTGATTGAAAATGACCTTCCTATAACAAAAAACAATTTGACAATTGTATCCGGCATTGATGAGCTTACAAAAAATTATGACAAAGACCAAATTTTGAACAAAATCCTTAAAGGCATGCGGGAAGGAGCATATCCCGAGGACGTAGATTTATTGGATGATAAGCTTTCGGACGGGGAAATTACATACATTACAGAGGGTTTTTCAGATCCTGACCGGCAAAAAGTAAAACAGGTAATGGAAAATATTCATAAAAACTATGACAGTGAAATTATAAAGGCTGTAAAAACCGATCGGGAGATGACTCTTAAAAACCTGGAAGACCTTCGGGTTAATGACGGTGAAAACGTAGAATATAGCGAAGAAGAGCTGACAAAAGAGGAGCTGGCAAAAGTTATAGCCGCAAAAAGGCAGCTTGAGGAAATCAGGCTTAAAATGACTGCGGAAGCAGCACTGCGACTTGAGAAAAAAGGATTCAGCATAGATACCCGCCCTTTGCAGGAAGTGGTAGAAAAGCTTCGCTACGAAGAGGAAAACTACTTCCGCCGGCTTTATGAAATGGAGGGAATAACCCCCGACGAAAACCAGATAGAAAATCTTAGATTAACAACCCAAAGCGTACGTGAATTGAAAGTAATGCCCGCATATATTCTGGGTACGACTCTTTATGAAAAAGAGCAGCAAACCATATCAGGTTTACTGGATGCCGGAAAAAATATGCTGGCCATACTGGATAAAGCAAAAGAAGCGTATGAACCTTTGCTTACCCAGCCCAGATCCGATTACGGCGACAGTATTCAAAAAGCTTTTGCCAATATGGATTCCCTTATGAATGAAATGGGTATAGAAGATACGGTATATAACAGGAGAGCCATAAAAATACTGGCTTATAACCGGATGGAAATTACTTATGAGAACATTGAACAGGTTAAGGCCTATGATCTTAAGGTTAATTATCTTCTTAATAACCTGAATCCCGCAGTTGCAGTTCAAATCATTAAAGATGGCATAAATCCTATGGACCTAAATGTTGATGAGCTAAACAGCCTTATTGAAAAGCTGAAATTGCAAGGGTATTCATCCCTCGATAAATACAGCACTTATCTTTATAAGCTGGAAAAAGAGGGTGAAATATCGCAGGCTGAGAAAAAAGCGTATATTGGCATATACAGGCTGCTATATCAAATTGAGAAGTCCGACGGGGCAGCTTTGGGAGCAGTTATTAAATCCGGCCGTGAAGTGACTTTAAATCATCTTCTGTCAGCCCTAAGAACAAGCCAAAAAGGAAATGCAGA
>CAZIHC010000054.1:0-10854 GCA_964538605.1 uncultured Herbinix sp.
ATTATCTGATGTATTACATCAAATAACACAACAAGCTGTTTTATAAACCGAAAGGCAACTTAAATCTGGCCCGTTTGCCGCCTTTGCCGAGCATTCCGGACATCTGCTTCATCATTTTTTTCATCTGGTCAAATTGCTTTACCAGGGCGTTGACTTCCGATATGTCCACTCCGGCTCCGGCTGCAATTCTTTTCTTGCGGGAAAGGTTCAAAATATCCGGATTGGCTCTTTCTTCCTTTGTCATAGAATATATGATGGCTTCGGTTCTTGCCAGAGCCTTTTCGTCTATTTCCACATCCTTTAACTGTTTTCCCATGCCGGGAAGCATACTAAGAATATCGGCTATACCGCCCATCTTCTTTATTTGCTGCATCTGTTCAAGAAAATCGTTGAAATCAAACTCGGCTTTCTTGATTTTCCTTTCCATTTCGCGGGCTTTCTCTTCATCAAATTGTGCCTGGGCCTTATCTATAAGGGTTAATATATCACCCATGCCGAGAATTCTGGATGCCATCCTGTCAGGGTAGAACGGTTCAAGGTCAGACAGTTTTTCGCCCATACCGACATAAAGGATAGGTTTTCCGGTAACGGCACGTATGGATAAAGCCGCACCGCCTCTGGTATCGCCGTCAAGCTTGGTTAAAATAACTCCGTCAATACCGAGTTTTTCGTTAAAGGTTTGAGCTACGTTAACAGCATCTTGACCTGTCATAGCATCTACAACAAGGATGGTTTGGTGAACGGTCATATTGGACTTAATCTCCTGCAGCTCTTCCATCATATCTTCATCAATGTGAAGTCTTCCTGCGGTATCCAGTATAACCACATTAAAACCGTTTTTTGATGCATGCTCCACGGCCGCTTTTGCAATATTCAAGGGTTTGTGTTTATCTCCCATGGAAAATACGCTGACACCCTGTTTTTCTCCGTTGATTATTAACTGATCTATAGCGGCAGGCCTGTAAATATCGCAGGCTGCAAGCAAAGGTTTTCTTCCCATGGATTTTAGCTTTCCTGCCAGTTTTGCCACGGTTGTGGTTTTACCTGCACCCTGCAGACCGCACATCATAATTACGGTTATCTCACCGGCAGGCTGAAGCTGCAGCTGGGCAGCGCTGCCTCCCAGCATATTTATCATTTCCTCGTTTACGATTTTAATAACCATTTGGCCCGGAGTCAGGCTGTTTAGGACATCTTGTCCTATTGCCCTTTCCTGAACGGATGCAATAAAGTTTTTAACAACTTTAAAATTGACGTCTGCTTCAAGCAGAGCCATTTTTACTTCTTTAAGAGCCGTTTTTACGTCAGCTTCCGTAAGACGTCCTTTTCCTCTTAAATTCTTAAAAATATTCTGAAGCTTTTCAGATAAATTATCAAATGCCATATTACAGCTCCTTTAATATATCATCTGCCAAGGCTGCAATTTCATGCAACTTGTTTATTTCTCCGGTTTCCGATATCTTATAGCATAAATCTTTGATACTTTCAAGCATATCTTTAATTTTGGCAAATTTCTTAAGCAAAGATAACTTTTCTTCGTAATCCTTTAATTCCTGGGTACAACGCTTTACAATATCATGGACTCCCTGACGGCTTATGTTCATATGTTCCGCAATTTCACTCAAGGATAAATCATTCAGAACGTAATCTTCAAAAACCTGTTTTTTATTGTCAGGTAAAAGATCTCCATAAAAATCATATAACATAGATAAATATATCAGTTCATCCAGTTTGGAGTCCCCTGATATTGTGTCCTGCATTAAAAACACCACCTGTAAAGGTTTTTTCTTTACAGGTGGTAGTATACATAATTACTAAGTCATTGTCAAGTAAAAAATTTTACAGTGCCTAAAGAGGTTGTAATTCGGCCAAATAAACTTGCGCCCCGTAAACTGTCAAATCCGATCTTAATGGCATCGGCAATTAAAGCAAACTTGGATCATGGGAAATTATCCTGGTTGCTTCAAAATCTCTTTGGTCTTCATAATCCCATGTTATATAATCAAAATAGTTTTCGGGCATTTCATCCGTTGGTACAAAATATGCCATGCCCTCAAATTCATAGGATTTTCCCAGATAATATCTAATGTTATGATTATGGATAACATATTGACCGTTTTTATATTCTCCCCATGCAGTGTAAAATTTAGGTTCAAAATGAGTGGTTAAATGAAAGGACGATATAAATTTCCCTTTGCCGTCCATTAAAGCTGCCCGGTCTATTGAAAATAAATACATAAGTTCTTTTCCGTCATAACGGTAAAAATCAAATGCGGGATCATCGCTGTGACCTAGGTCGTAAATTACTATTTCATAAAATTTGTCACTGCTGTCTATATCAATTATATACATCTCACCGGAAGGGTGACCAAGAAATAGAGGTACTCTGATATCATTAACTTCCAAATAAGATCCGTCTACATGATAGGGTTTTTAGTTTACATAATAATATTATGTAATACTAATTTAACATAATACACCAACACTTGACAGAGAGCCTAAAAAATATTTCTCAAAAAAGATAAATGACAGCAAAAAAAGTATCGGATTCTCAATGGATATCCGATACCTTTTAACTGTTTATACATTATTTAGTTTAATAATGCTATTTTAAATTATACAGGATAAGCCTTGTTTTCCTTATCCCCTTCGGTTATGTCAATACCGGTTTTTTGAGCTTTGCGGTATTTGAAGAATTCCAAAGCTACCTGAGGGAATAAAGCGTAGGACAATACGTCCTCGTCCTGCTCTTTCCACTCTGCAATCTCTGCTTCAATCTTTTTAAGCTCGGGTTCAAGCAGATCTGCAGGCCTGCAGGTAATAGGCTTTTTATCGCCGATAACCTTCTTTTGTACCTCAGGATTGAAAGGTTTAACGGTTCTACCGTATTCACCGGAAAGAAGGGCCTTGGTTTCCTTAGTTACCATCTTATAGCGTTCTCCGGCAAGTACGTTTAATACAGCCTGAGTACCTACAATCTGGCTGGAAGGAGTAACAAGTGGCGGCTCACCGAAGTCTTTACGGACTCTCGGTACTTCTGCAAGAACTTCATAGTATTTATCTTCAGCCTTCTGCTCTTTAAGCTGGGAAACCAGATTGGAGAGCATACCGCCCGGTACCTGATAAAGTAAAGTCTTAATATCAACGCCCATAACCTTAGGATTAAGCAGTCCGGTTTCAAGGGCCTTGTCTCTTAAGGGGCGGAAATAGTCTGCAATTTCGGCAAGAAGATTTTGATCAAGGCCTGTGTCATAAGGTGTGCCTTTGAAAGTTTCAACCATAACTTCGGTAGCCGGCTGGCTGGTTCCCAGAGCAAACGGGGACATAGCGGTATCGATGATATCGCAGCCTGCCTCAACGGCTTTCAAATAAGTCATGGCAGCAACACCGCTGGTGTAGTGGGTATGAAGGTCAATAGGTATATTGACAGCTTTCTTAAGAGCAGTCACCAGTTCGGTTGCCTGATAAGGAATAAGTAAGCCTGCCATATCTTTGATACAAATGGAATCTGCTCCCATAGATTCTATATCTTTAGCCAGTTTAACATAATAATCTATGGTGTAAGCATCTCCTAAGGTATAGCAGATGGCAACCTGGGCATGACCGTTTTCCTTTTTGGTTGCTTTTACGGCACATTCAAGATTGCGAAGATCGTTAAGGGCATCAAATATACGGATGATATCGATACCGTTGGCAATGGATTTCTGGACAAAATATTCTACAACGTCATCCGCATAATGCCGGTAACCCAATATGTTCTGGCCGCGGAAAAGCATCTGCAGCTTTGTGTTTTTAAATCCTGCCCTTAATTTTCTTAATCTTTCCCAAGGATCTTCCTTAAGGAAGCGAAGGGAAGCGTCAAAAGTAGCACCACCCCAGCATTCTACTGCATGGTAGCCCACTTTATCCATTTTTTCTATTATAGGAAGCATCTCTTCGGTAGACATTCTTGTAGCTATTAAAGACTGATGGGCGTCACGAAGGATGGTTTCGGTTATTTTTACGGGTCTTTTTGCTTGTTCAGCCATTTATTTACCTCCTGTTCAATATGAGCCGCACATAAGACTCACCATACTGTTAACCTAAAACTGACAAAAATACACCTGCAGCTACGGCAGTACCGATAACACCGGCTACGTTAGGTCCCATAGCATGCATCAGTAAGTAGTTGGTAGGATCTGCTTCAGAACCAACTTTCTGTGAAACTCTGGCAGCCATAGGAACTGCAGATACACCTGCGGAACCGATCAAAGGATTGATTTTTCCTTTGGTTACCTTGCACATTATCTTTCCTAATATAACACCGCCGGCCGTGCCGAATATAAAGGCGATTAGACCCAAAGCTACTATTTTTAAGGTGCTAAGGGTAAGGAAAGTTTCGGCACTGGTGGTAGCTCCTACCGAGGTACCCAGTAAGATTACTATAATATACATCAATGCATTAGATGATACTTCTGTCAGTTGGCGTACAACTCCGCTTTCGCGGAAGAGATTACCCAACATAAGCATTCCGACGAGAGGTGCCACATCAGGTAACAATAATACAACTACTATAGTTACTATTATAGGGAATAAGATTTTCTCCATTTTAGAAACCGGTCTTAATTGCTCCATCCTGATTTTACGTTCCTCTTCGTTGGTAAGAAGCCTCATAACCGGAGGTTGTATAATCGGAACCAGAGCCATATAGGAATAAGCGGCAACAGCGATTGGCCCAAGCATTTCCGGTGCCAGCCTTGTGGCTAGGAATATGGATGTAGGGCCGTCGGCTCCGCCTATTATGGAGATGGCAGCTGCCTGGCCTTCTGTAAAACCGAATAAAATTGCTATAAAGTAAGCAACGTAGATTCCTAATTGTGCCGCAGCACCAAGCAGGAAACTGGACGGGTTGGCAATCAAAGGACCGAAGTCGGTTAAAGCACCTACTCCTAAGAATATTAAAGCCGGGAAGATGCCGTATTCGTCACCTATATAGAAATAACGAAGTAATCCGCCGGGAACCAGATCACCGTTTTCATTGTAATAGGGTTTTGCCATAATTCCCGGGAACAGATTAACAAGCAATATTCCAAAGGCAATAGGAATAAGTAAAAGAGGTTCATAATCTTTCTTAATTGCCAGGTACAATAAAATACAGGCAACAACAATCATAATAAGATTTTTATAAGTTATATTAGCAAAGCCTGAAGCTTTAAACAAATCGTACAAAGTATTTAATAAATAGTCCATATTTCAGTCCTTCCTTTTCAAAAGGATTGTATAAAATCCGACTTTTTTGATAGTAAATTAATTATTTTAAAGTAGCAAGTAAATCTCCTGCTTCAACAGACTGACCTGCACTTACATTTATGCTGGCAACGGTACCGTCCTGAGGAGATACAATTTCATTTTCCATCTTCATAGCTTCAAGAATAAGTATAACGTCTCCCTTTTTAACAGCCTGTCCTACATTAGCCTTTATGGATAAGATTTTACCGGGCATAGGCGCACTTACTTTAATGTTTCCTTCTGAACCGGATGCTGCTTTAGGTGCAGGAGCCGGAGCAGGTGCGGCGCTCTGAACCGGAGCCTTAGGTGCGGGTGCAGGAGCCGGAGCAGGTGCAGGTGCTGCCACAGGGGCTACAGTTGATACTCCGGTTTTTTCTTCTACTGAAACTTCGTAAGTATTACCGTTAACAGTGATTGTATAATATTTCATGACAAAAATCCTCCTTGTGATCTGAATGATCTGATAAGTTAACGTCTGATTAAGCTTAATACATTCTTCTGTTGTTTATTTTACGTATGGAACGGACTACAAAGCCGCCTGAATGATCATCCGGATTAACTTCGGAACAATAAGCACTGATGGCGGCTGTAATTACAGCTACCAATTCATGATCGTCAGTTAAATCGGATTCTTCATAGTAAACATTTTCAGTTGCCGTATCGATAACGGAACGGGTTTCATTGTCCTGACCTGTTTTTTCTTTATTTGAGCCCGAAAATAGCCCGGGTAAATATTTTAAAAGGCTTATTATAAATATCATGACAATCAGGACAGCAAATACAATTCCCATTCCCAGGACAGTATTTAATCCGGCCATTTTTAAACGTTCCGATAACGGTGCCTGAGACAGAAGGATTGTGGAATTTGCAATACCGTAATTAATTATGGTCATAGTATTAATCTACCTTTCTTTGTATGACTTTGGGAATAAGTAAGGATTAAAATGAACCGTGCTTCTTAAAGGGCCTTTCTTCGTATTTTGAATACAGCATTTCAAAAGCATATATAACATGTTTTCTTACTGTTTCCGGTTCAATTATATTGTCCACATATCCCCGTTTTGCCGCTGAAAGGGCAGCGTTTTGAAGTTTAGCATACTCTTCTGCTTTTTCATTAATAACTTCCGCAGAAGATCCGTCATACATAATCTGGGCAGCCAGTTTTGCATCCATCATACCAATTTCGGCAGTAGGAAGTGCAAATACATAATCTGCTCCGATATGTTTGGAATTCATGTTAACATATGCACTGCCATAAGCCTTGCCTATTACAATATTAACCTTCGGTACGGTGGCATCGGCAAAGGCGTAAGCAAGCTCAGCCGAAGCTTTGGCAATTGTCTTTTCTTCATTGACATCGGCTTTATAACCGCTGACATTGGTAAGAGTAAGTATCGGAATATTAAATGCATCACAGAAACGTACAAAATTTGCGGCTTTCTTGCAGCCGTCTGTAGTAAGGACATTATCAAACTGATCTGTTGCTTTTCCGTTTTCATCAAGAATTTTAGTGCGGTTAGCAACAGCTCCGACGGTTACACCGTTTAATCGGATAAATCCGGTAACCATTTCTTTTGCATAATCTGCTTTTAATTCATAGAAGTAATAATTATCAGAGATATCAATGAGCGCACTTTTCGTATCTTCAAGCTCCGAGGCAAAATTCGGAACAAGACGATTTAAGTTGTCGCTGCTCTCTGATACACGTCCGCCTTCTTCGTTATTGGACGGAAGGATGGAAATCAACTCACGGATTTTATTTAAAACCTCAAGCTCGTTGGCTCCGACATAGTCTACATTACCTGATTTCGCATTGAAATCTGCGCCGGAAGTATCTAACTTCTGCTTGTGGTTTCCCTGTAATGAGTTGGGTGTTTGTAAAAAGAGTCTGGAAGATTTTTCTTCCATAAATGAAAAATCACTTAAGGATGCCATGACAGCCAGACCACCACCGCAGTTACCGAATACGGCGGTAATTTGAGGAATAACACCGGAAGCCATTACCTGCTTCGCATAAATTTCTCCCAGGCCGTTTAGGGCATCTGAAGCTTCCTGTAATCTTAAGCCGGTTGAATCAACCAGTCCGATAACAGGAGCCTTTGCCTTAAGTGCTAGGTCATATAATCTGGTAATTTTTTTGGCATGCATTTCACCGACAGAACCTCCAAGAGCCGATGAATCCTGACTGAACACATAGACAGGATTACCGTCTATAAGGCCATAGCCGGTAATGACGCCATCGTTTGGAATTTCCTTCTGCTCCAGGTTAAAGTCTGTGTTTCTTTTCGTTACAAATGCACCGACTTCAACAAAACTGTTTTCATCGAGCAGAGAGGCAATTCTTTCTCTTGCCGATAATTGTGCATTATTAGACATTTTCAGCCCTCCATTTTTCAGAATCTAGTAGAAAACCAATTTTCTGCCAAGTATAATTGTATTATAAATATTTTCAAAAGGCAAGTAACAAAAAAATATTTATAAAAAATTTAATAATTTACATACATTTGTTTATTTTTTCTGAATTAAATCCTTTTCTTTTTAGCATATTTATTAAACGCATTTTCTCCTCACAGGATAAAGATGTTGTATTTTCACATTTTTTAGCTATGATCTTTTTTATAGCCAATATTTCCGGATCATTATCTTCATCCGATATTTCGTATTCCTTTGCAATTATCTTTTCTAAAACTTTTTTATTTATACCTTTACTTAGCAGTTTGCTTTCTATAGCTATTTTACTTTCCTTGTCTTTTCTTGACCGTATGTAGTTTAAGGCATACCTTTCATCGTTAATATAATTATAGTTTTTTAAGTACTCTATAGTCCGTTCAATAATATCATCATTATGATACTCATCCTTAAGCCTGAAATAAATCTCTTTTTCGGTTTTATCCGAATATTTAAGTATGTTAAGGGCCTTATGCTTTGCTCTTTTAAATATAATATCTTCAAGTATTGCTTCATATATGTTATCTGAAATCTCCGCCCCTTTTGACAGTTGGAGTTGTTTCAATTCATTTTCGTATAATAAAAAAGCATATGTATCATCAACAAATATTTTATAAGCCTTTTTCTTTGAGCATTGACCAGTATCTGCTTCAAGAATATCCGTAATAACCATATAAATCTCCTTCTTAGAAAAACTGTTGCATGATATTTATGATATACAGGTATTATTACTTACACCGGTATAATGTTTTAAATCATCTATTTGCAAACAGTAAAAATAATCATAATCAGTATGCTTCTCTTAACTATACCGAAGCCACAGGGATAATCCAACCGGACTATACCTGTGGCTGCTAATTTTAAGTCAAAATATATTTTATTCTTCTAAGCTTTCATAATATTTTCTGGCAGGTTTTAAGCCAAAATGCTCTCTGATTTTCTCATATAATTCATCACAGATTTCGTGATTATCTGCTAAAAATTGCTTGGCATTTTCCCTGCCCTGACCTATCTTGGTATCATTATATGAATACCAGGCCCCGCTTTTATTAATAAGTCCGATCTCTGAAGCTATATCAAGAATATCTCCTTCTTTGGAAATTCCTTTTCCGAACATTATATCAAATTCCGCTTCCTTAAACGGAGGAGCTATCTTGTTCTTTACAACTTTAACCCTTGTACGGCTTCCTACTACGTCTCCTCCCTGCTTTAGTGATTCTACCCGGCGTACATCCAAACGGACAGATGCATAGAACTTCAAAGCCCGGCCACCGGTAGTAGTTTCGGGATTGCCGAACATTACACCGACTTTTTCACGAAGCTGGTTAATAAAGACAACAATACAGTTGGTTTTGCTGGTAACGGCGGTCAGCTTTCTTAAGGCCTGGGACATAAGTCTTGCCTGAAGGCCCACGTGGGCATCTCCCATCTCACCGTCGATTTCCGCTTTCGGAACCAAAGCGGCAACAGAGTCTATGATAATTATATCGACAGCTCCTGAACGTACCATGGTTTCTGCAATTTCCAAAGCCTGTTCTCCGTTGTCCGGCTGGGAAATATATAAGTTATCGATATCTACCCCGATATTCTTGGCATAGACCGGATCCAAAGCATGTTCCGCATCAATAAATCCTGCAATGCCTCCCATTTTTTGAACCTCGGCTATCATATGCAAAGCAACCGTGGTTTTACCGGAAGATTCGGGTCCGTATATTTCAATAATTCTTCCCTTCGGTACTCCGCCAAGGCCTAGGGCTATATCCAGACTTATTGATCCGGTAGGGACTGTTTCGATGTTCATATTGGAACTGGTTTCGCCAAGTTTCATAACGGAACCTTTGCCGTATTGCTTTTCAATCTGGGCCAATGCAGATTCCAATGCCCTGATTCTGTCATCTTTTCCCATACTAACCTCCCTGATGCTTATAAGCATCCTTATATAAATACTAACAAAAACATGCGAACAGATGTTCTAAAATTATAATAACGCATTATCCTGCCGATGTCAACTCTTTTTGGGATAATAAGAGGAATTGGCATACTATGGACGAAAGCTGTGATTTTCGGACGCTTGAAAGAACATAGAATATAAAGATAATCATATTATATCAGTTTCAAGCATAAATGTAAATAACTTCCACCCATAAGTAATATCCAAAATAACGGCGACGATTATATTAAAATGCAGTTTAATAATGATATATAAAAAATTATTAAATAATGCAGTTTAGCAATGCAATATAGTGTGCTATTTAAAACTCTAATATTACACCACATGATTAATAATTCCATAAATTAATCCCGAGTATCATGGCTGTATTAATGCTTATGTTAATGCTTAATGCTTATATTAATGCTATGTATTACTGATATGGAATGTATTATTGATATGTATTAATGCTTCATATTATGATTCATATTAATGCGATGTAATAATTCTGTCTGAATAAAAGCTTATATAGCGGTTAACCGTAAATTTTATTTGGCAGGCAAATTTTCGGGTTGTATCCTGCCTGAATCAATGCATCTACTATCCTTTGCTTATGTTCATGACCAAAGGTTTCCATGGTAATCGTAAGTTCAACGGCACTGTTGCGGTTAATGCTGACAAACTGGTTATGATCAAGTCTTATGACATTACCCTGTTCTTTTGCTATTATTTTGGCTACATTCACCAGTTCGCCCGGCCGGTCGGGAAGAAGTACCGAAACTGTAAATACCCTTCCTCTTTGAATAAGACCGTGCTGGACAACCGATGATACGGTAATGATGTCCATATTGCCGCCGCTAAGAATGGAAACAACTTTTTTATTTTTGCATTTTAAATGCTTTAAAGCTGCCACACTAAGTAAACCGGAATTTTCAACAACCATTTTGTGGTTTTCAATCATATCCAGGAAATTTACAATCAGTTCGCAATCATCAACGGTTATAATGTCATCCACATATTTTTGTATGTATGGGAATATCACATCTCCCGGTGTCTTTACTGCGGTACCGTCGGCTATGGTATCGACTTTATCCAGTGTAACCACATGGCCTGCTTTAAGGGATTCTTTCATGCAGGCTGCATTGGCCGGCTCAACACCGATAACTTTTATATTGGGATTTAATTGTTTGGCAAGAGCGGCTACACCT
>CAZIHC010000055.1:0-10774 GCA_964538605.1 uncultured Herbinix sp.
ATTTCATCAGATCCTGCTTGATACTATACATTATCTTTGATATGTAAAAAGCTTTTACAGTCCTTGTAAACCAACTGATCAAAGAATAAAATGCTATAAAAATTACGATTTCTATAGCCATTTTTATTAACTCATTTTTATTGCCGCTTAATGATGCATCCAATGTTTCTTTTAAAAACCAGGCCATCAGTGAAACATTAATTGCATCAAAAATCAACAATAAAAAGTATATAAACGCCAATTTACTCTTAAGTATATATTTATACATTTTATCCTCCTATTAATAACACTCTGTTTTTAATAGCAAGCAAACCGTTTCAATAATAGTAACTCGTTGGTCTATATATTTTTTGTGCATTTCTTGTAAGTCATCTATAATATCACATAAACGTTTATTGTTTATATATTCCAGTATATCAACCGCACAATTTTTGTCAACAATAACCGCCATATTTTAACATTATTCTTTTTCTAAGAGATGCTAATACTAGTCAAAGGCCTTTCGGAAATATTTATCAAAATCTACATATTTTATATAAACCTTTTCTGTCATTCAAATATATTAAAAATAAATCTAATTTGAATAATCTATTGCTTGCGTAATTTATGCTAAATAATTATGCATACCTTATTTATGCGTTGTTTAATATTTCAAGCATAAAAAGGTTGTATGGCAATCACCTTGTGAACCACTTATATCTTTGTTATTCTGATATTAGTATTCAATATAATCAAAGGAAGGTATAGCAATGAATAGTTTTTATTATAGAGGAAACATAGAACTAAGCAATGAGGAAAAAAAACAACTTATTCAGGATATCATATATTTTTTTGAAACAGAGAGAGATGAGAAGCTTGGTATTATCGGCTCGGAAATGATTTTGGACTTCTTTTTGGATTCCCTGGGACCTGTTATATATAACAAAGCTCTTGATGATGCAAAACGCTGGTTTGACAAAAGGTTTGAAGACATAGAAGCTGATTATTATTCACTTTATAAGGAATAAAGATTATAAAATGAATTTTGACAAATAATAATATTAAAATAAGCGAAGGAGTCATGTATGAATTTTCTAATAAAACTGAACGGTCCGCTTTTGTATTTGATTATTTTTGTTGCAAAAACGGTAGAAATAGCTATTTCTACAATTCGTTTGGTATTTGTCAATAAAGGGGAACGGGTTAAGGGAGCCATACTTGGCTTTATAGAAATAATGATCTGGTTATTGGTTGTAAGTTCTGTTCTTAACAATATTGCAGAAGACCCTTTAAAAATAGTTGCATATGCAGCCGGATACTCTTTTGGGGTTTACATGGGAGTATCTATCGAATCAAAAGTAGCTATCGGTCTTGCGTCTATTCAAGTAATTGTTGATTCGAAAGCAGGAGCTGCATTGGCCGAAAGACTGCGTGACAACGAATTTGGCGTTACAATTCTTGAAGGAAAAGGTAAAGACAACAGCATCAAAACTCTTCTTTTTATTCAGCTTAAAAGAAAGAAAATACCTTATGCTATTAAACTAATAAAAGAAACTAATCCTAATGCATATATAAGTATTAATGACGTAAAATCAACTTTTGGCGGATTCATTAAAAAATGATCCGCCAAAATTATTATATAGAAAAGTCATATATTAAATTTCCGTTGAAATTCCTATTATTTCATATATTGGAATTTTAGAACCGTCCTTAAGTATTATTTTCCTCTCATATTCATCAATCTTTTTAACATTTCCTGTGACGGTGACATATTTGCCTCCGTCTTTGTTTAAATCCGGCACAAAATACGTGATTATTGCATAAGGCTGCTCATTAATTTTATTTTTCAAAAATTGCAGTCTTTCATCAAGCATGGCTATAGTGTCTTTATCAAGTTCTATGCGTTCATCAACAAACCTTTCTGTTTCGCTTATCGCATCATCGTATCCTGTTAATGCCGAAAAAGGAGAAAACTGTGCAGCCCGGTCAATAAGCGGCATCCTGGGCCGTGTCTGTGATTGATGGTGAGGCAGATTAATTATATCATCATAACGGTGTTCGTCATCTGAATATAGATTGTTCCTATTCACCGCTTCCATCTCCTTACGCTTTATGACCGCCGATTTGCTCGTTTCTTTGTTTGGCTGTAGCTCCTTCAAGTAAATTTGCTCCTTTAAGAACCGCATTTTTACCGTAACGCTTTTTAATGCTTAATATGGCTTTTTGCATATTTTTTTCCTTTTCTAGCAGCTTTTCTTCCTGCTTCCTTTTCTTTATAAGCTCTGAATAATCGGTGAAAAGATCGAGCTGCTCATATGATTCTTCCTTATTTGCGATTTTTTCATCTGTCACATGATTAGCCCCAATAGTAATTCTTCTTATCAGCAGGTTTTTATCCACAATTCGGTCATATAATTTCATAACAGCATCTGTAATCAATCTGGCAGATGAGGTGGGTTTGTCCAGGTTTGCAGTTCCGTGGGCATGTTTTGGTACTCTTCTGCCGTAATTATCGATAGTGACCTCTCCTTTGTAGTTTTTTGCTTTCTCAGGATCAGAGAGATTTTCAACATCATATCCGATTGTCAGCACCATCTGGTCTGTTACCAGCCCTTTATCCACAAGATCCAATGCCAGTAAATCTGCCATTTCACGAACAACCAACTTTGCCTTTTCAAAATCATAGGGGCTTTGCAGTACCTGGCCGGAGCTTATGCTGTTGGTACTGGGTTTATATTCTTTGATATGTTCTATCGTACACGGCTCCCAGCCCCAGGCGTGGTCAATTAAAAGCTCAGCATTTACCCCAAACAGTTTATATAAAAGATCTTCATTATAATAATCATCACCTTTCCCTATGGAACAACGGGCAATATCACCCATTGTATACAGGCCGTATTCCTCCAGTTTTCTAGCGTAACCTCTGCCTATCCTCCAAAAATCAGTCAAAGGCCTATGGGTCCACAACTTTTTTCTGTATGACATCTCATCCAATTCCGCAATACGGACCCCGTCTTTGTCTTCGGGAATTTTTTTTGCCATTATATCCAGTGCCACTTTACACAAGTACAAATTCGTACCTATACCTGCAGTTGCAGTAATACCGGTACTTTCACGTACATCCAAAATTATTTTCTTTGTCAGTTCCCTGGCTGACATATTGTATGTTTTCAGATAGTCAGTAACATCCATAAAAACTTCGTCTATGGAATAAACATGTATATCCTCAGGTGCTATATATTTCAGATAGACCTGGTATATTCGGGTACTGTATTCCATATAGTAAGCCATTCGAGGAACGGCTGTTATATAATCAATTGCAAGCTGGGGATTTTCTTTCAGTTCAAGGGCATCATACGAAGAGCCGGTAAATTTACGGTCCGGAGCATTAAGAAGGCGCCTTGCATTGGCTTCCCGTACCTTTGCCACAACCTCAAATAACCTTGGCCTTCCGGGTATTCCGTATGCTTTTAACGAAGGCGATACCGCAAGGCATATGGTTTTTTCTGTCCTGCTTGCATCGGCTACTACCAAATTTGTAGTCATAGGGTCAAGCCCGCGTTCAACACACTCCACGGAGGCATAAAATGACTTAAGGTCTATTGCTATATATGTCCTGTTTTTATTTGTCATATCCCATGCCTCCTTACTCGTTAATTCAGATTAAATTTGATATTTATATACTGCTAAATCTATTTTATCCAAAAGATCTTAATTTTTCAATTAGTCTTCCTTTTGCAGTCTATACCGGCTTTCCCAGCACTTGATATCCATGTGCTGTTATTAAGAGTTACTGTATATTCTTAAAATTTGACTTTTCATATATGAATAACTATAATTTACATATAATTTCCCTTAAAACTCAGAATGCAATGGAGGACTGCCGTAATGGATAAGATAAAAAGTGTTATAAAATACCTTTTCCTTTCTGTTTTTGCTTCTGCCGTATACTGGTTATTAAATTATTCTACCGGTAAAGAAGTAACTGTAAAAACTTTGATTATATTGGCTGCCGCTTTATTTGCATGCTTTTGCTTATTTGCATTTGCCTTGCCGGCTCTTCGCAAATTTTGGCACCAAAATAAAAATTAACTGCGGTTAAAGCCTGTATAATTTGTCTGATATCCGTCATTTTCCCTGTTTCTTAAGTTATTTGGATAATGTATGTCACCTAAATATCTAAGACTGTCTTTTGCAGCATGTTATATATGTCAACAGCATTCCGATTATATAGCCGAACGGAGTTTTAGTTATGAATAGCAAATGGCGAAAGGATTTTACATACGGATTAAAGAGAGGGCTGCCTATTGCTTTAGGATATGTCCCTGTTTCATTTACTTTCGGTCTTATGGCCGTCTCCGGTGGAATACCCGTTTGGATGGCTGTTTTCATATCATTGTCAAATCTGACTTCCGCAGGACAATTTGCGGGGACAAACTTAATAATAAACGGTGCAGGTTTTCTGGAAATTACCCTTACAACATTTATTATTAATATCCGTTATTTACTTATGTCTTTATCTATGACGCAACGGCTGGATCAGAAAATGAATCTGCCAAAACGGCTTTTGATTGGCTATGGCGTTACAGATGAAATTTTTACTGTCGCTTCCATGGAGCAAGGAACTCTCACATTTCCTTATCTCACAGGCCTTATTTTGGGCCCGGTACTTGGTTGGACTTCCGGAACCGCCCTGGGCGCCGTAATCTGTTCAACCCTTCCGGAAAGCTTAAGCAGTGCCATGGGAATAGCCTTATACGGAATGTTTATAGCTATAATACTTCCGGCAGCCAGAAAATCAAAACCGGTCATCATAATAATTGCTATATCCGTTGTCGTTGTATGTATACTGAAATATATCCCGCTATTTAATTTTATTTCCTCTGGATTCAGGATAATAATTGCAACAATTATCGGTGCCGGAATCGGCGCTTTACTGTTTCCTGTTGAAGAAAATATATAACCAGTACAAGAAAAGGAGCCGTAATCATGAATATAAAATATGCATTTATCGCGGTTATACTTATGGCAGTCGTAACATATATTCCAAGAGTACTTCCGATTGTTATATTCCGAAAAGAGATAAAGTCAAAATATATAAAATCCTTCCTTAAGTATGTGCCTTTTGCCGTATTGGGTGCCTTAACATTTCCGGACATACTATATTCCACAGGAGACATGACCACAGCCATATGCGGTACCGTCGCAGCAATTATACTTGCATACAGGGGAAAAAGTTTGACGGTAGTTGCCCTGGGGGCAATCTGTACGGTCTTTGCAGCCGGATTGATTTTTTAATGGTGTCAGGCACTGTTAACAAAATTTGAACAAAATTGTTCACAAAATGTTAACAGTGCCTGACACCATTAAATTAACCAAACCTCAATATGATGTACTTTTTCCGAATCTAAGCGTTCAATTAAATCTTTATCTATTTGTATTAAACCGCTCAAATTTTTCCCGTCCAAAGCGATTTCTGATATTTTATAATCCCCGTACTCTTTGTTATTTTTGTTATAATAAGTAACCTTGAACTTTTTATTGCTAAAAGTAAAACTTACACTTGCTTTTTTCTCATCGTCAAACTGCTCCTTAAGAAGTTTCGGTCCCAACATAAGATTTCCGTAACTTCCTTTTATACCGTACATCTGGGTAAGTACGGTCAAAAGCAACCAACTGGCAGATCCGGTAAGATAATGATACATACCTTCGCCTTTATCATTGATATATTCGGTTATTCCAGGATAAGCCTTGCTTTTTTCAAAATTACTAAGGTGCCTAAAGAGGCTTTCGATAGCTTTAAAACCTGCTCTGACAAAATTCCTTTTATACAGGGCGTAAGCGTACATTACGGCCATATGGGAAAATACAGCCCCGTTTTCCTTATGCCCGTAAGCAAATCCAAACATCCTTCCAAGATCGGTTTTAAGTTCTTTAAAATCGGTATTTAAACGATATCCACCGACCTTTTCATCATAAAGATATTTATCCACAGCTTCGATAATCTTATGGATTTGCTCATCGGTTGCGGTCCCTGACATTACGGTAAACACCTGGCCTGTAAGCATCAAACGCACACCGGACGGTGCATCGCCCTCTACCTGCCTTCCGTTATTGTCATAATATCCGTTAAACCATGAGTAACCGTCCGAATTTGTAATCCACTCTTTTTTTCTGATATGAGTTTTTATCCATTCACTCATTCTTCGAAGTGCATCCGACAGTTCCCTGCAGTCAACTGCCTTTTTTTCTCCGCTGATATAGCTTTGGCACTGCTGATTGTAAGCATTTAACACTTCTTTTTTCTTATTAACGTCATCATAATGCTCCGGATCAAAGTTTAAAAGCATTTCTATTTCTTTGGCAATATTAACAGCTTTTATATCTGTTTTTTCAGTCAAATAATCTATTAAATCCGCCAGGTCCGATAAGTTGCCGGCATATAATGCGGTAAAAGCTACGCTTTCTCCTCTTTCTTTAGCCATATCCAAAGCATCGTTCCAATCAGCTCCCCGAAGCCTTATATGGTTATGTTCACCCACGTCATAAAATGCAGTCAAATTCTGCAGCAATATATGCTCCAATATACTCCCTTTATATACCTCACCGTCTTTGGTCCGAAGCAAACTTCCTTGCTCAGGGTCCCAGTCTAAGTCTTTCTTATCACTTCTGTATATTTGTGCGTCTTTAAAATAGTCTTTTTCTTCCAGCAGTATCTCAATATCGCCTGTTTGCTCAATATATAATTTAGTCGTAATTAAAGGCCATACACCATGGTCCATCCAAACCCTGGTTATATTATTCCTGTCGGCTATAAACTCACCGGGTTTGGTACCGATAATAGTGGCATTGGTTCCGTCTATCCTTACTCCACCGAAATTATTTAAAATCATTTCCCTTACGCCTGCCGGATTCATAATAAGCAGGGCAAGGCAGTCCTGCCATAAGTCTCTCCATCCCCTTCCGCCTTTGCCGTAATCATGATGGGGTAGGAAAGAACATCCGTATATCCTTCTTAGTATGGGTTGAAATGTTACCCAATACATCCAGTTGTCAAATTCCTTATTTCCTGTTTCAAACTTTATATTTACTCTGGACTTCCAATACTCTTTTGATTCCCCCAAAGCCTTATGAAATCCTGCTTTTGAAAGATATTTTTCTGCCGTATAAATTAATTCCTTTTCATCGTTGCCGTAACCTAATACGAGATAAAAGGCCTTTTCTTCACCGGGCTTAAGACATATTTCTTCAAACCGGATTCCGCCCATGGCTTCGTATCCGTTAACTGCATATCCGGAAGGAACAGGCTTAACATGATCCGTTAAGATTGCTTCTGGATGTTCAAAATTTCCGCCGTCACCTATAAACTCAGCCACAGTAGGATAAAAGCCAGTTATATTAACCCCATCGGCACTACCAAAAAAGCCATATAAGACCTCATTCTTTCGATGGCCTCTTTCGTCAAATTTAAGGGTGGGATTTACTATAACCCCGTTATCAACTGTTTTTATCCTGTGAAGTAAAGAAGTAACATGCCTGTGATCCCTGATATTATCCGCCGACCTTCCATAGATGGGAACTGCTGCCGTTGCGGTAAACTTCAAATCACCCGAACCAAGATTTGAGATTACAACTTCCATTAGCTCTACGGTATCTTTGCTGCATGGAACAAAGGATGTTACTGTCGCTTTAATTTTTACATCTTTATTATACCTTGTCATCCTATGCCACAAGATACCTGCTTCAAGCACAGTTTCTTCCTTATCCTTACTGAAAACCTTAAGCTGCTGCCTTGCAGATACCCCTGTGGCAGACCAGGGGCCATATCCCTCAATATTAACCCAAAAATTTCTTGTACTTCTGTTATTATGCAGGTTTTCAATGCTGACAGGCTCCAGCCAGAAATAATCCTGTCCGATCTTTGAATCCCCGCCTAGATAAGGGGTTACACAACTCATTACACCGCTTTCATTGGCAAGCGGAAAGTACAAAATATTTGTACTTTCCGGATTGTCCAGATAAAAAGTCCCGTATTCATCCAAAAATCTGTATTTCTTCATGCAAATAATCATCCTTTTTAAGTAATATACATTAACGGTTATTCCTACACGTATATTGATTTATGAGAATTGCTTGGTTTAAATATAAAACAGATAAATAAGCTATTATTATGATAATGATGATTTATTTTACTTTAAACGGTACTGAGCAAATAATTAATAATCCTAATTATAAAAGTTTTTACCCTATCAATTTATTTAGAATCAGTTGTCGCTAAGATCATACTGAGTTATACGGAACCAGTCATACTCTGCAGTAAGAGGCACGTTGCCGTCAAAAGGATTTAACCATTCATCAACACCGATACCCGGCCATACATTCATCATAACCTTACCGGGAGTGACAGGAATATTTTCCGTTGCGGTATGTACCGGCTGTCCGTCCACATACCATGTAATTGAATCCGGCAACCACTCAAATGCGTATGTATGGAACTCCTCGGACGCATCAAAGCCTAAATCATAGACAAATTCATGATTTCCCTGTCCGTTGGTAAAATAATTAAACTGAATCTTGGTTGTGTCTTTTCCGAGGAACTCAATGTCTATTTCATCCCAGGGATTATTATCGCTGGGACCGGTATAGATAAAGAAAGATGACACTACCCCGTCATTCTTAATAGGTTTCATTCTGACTTCAAATAATCCATAATGATAAAAATTTCTTGACCTGTACTCTGCACCGGACCATTTCGGACTTGCATTTTCTCCGTCATCGTCTATTCTTAATTTCATAATACCGTTTTCAAAAGTAATATTGGCCTCTCTCCAGGTACAGTCAAACATTTGACCGTTTGACCAACCGTTTGCTATTTCAAACAATTTGGGATCATGCTCCTGTAAATCAACTTCCAGTACATTGGACTTACCTTCTGTATTCATGTCTTTTTCCTCCAATTCATTATTATCGATAATTTCTTCATTATCGGCAGCCGGATTCTCCTGATCTGCAAGGTTTTCTTCGGTCAACTTTTCCTCACTGTTTTGAATATTTTCCGCCTGTTCCATTTCACTGTCTTCTTTCTGATTATCTACTTTTATGTCCTTTTTTCCGCACCCGGTCAAGATAATCGCAGCCATAAAGATTATTCCTGCTTTTTTTAAAAATTTAACCATTCCTTTCCCTCCTACCTTTTTATTAATATTTTGTCACAACAATATAATAAATTTATCACTGATTATTGTATCTATACATAAGAAAACATTGAAGTATACAGAATTATGAAATTCATGGACAAAATTATCATTAAGAGCATAATAAAAACTCTATTGCACGGATGGGCTGACTTTCACCAGTATCCAAAGCAACAGAGTTATGTTTGTCAAATTATTGAGCAACTAAACCTTCTATAAATTCATCCTGATTAATTTCCCCTGCCATCAGTTCATTAAGTAAATAGTAGTATTGTGCCGAAAGCTCCTCCGACATAATCTGATCATAAGCCGGATATAAAATTCTGTCATTACTTATTTTCCAGCAATCATAAAGCAAAGGGAACCGTTCTGCATCAATTTTTTGATCCTTATATACGGGTATGCCTCCTCCGATTTCATTTATAATATTATCCGATATTTCACGCATAATATCGATGTACATATCTACCAAAAAATCATATTTCGGTATTACACCCTCTTTATTAATCACAAATGTATCTACAAAGCCTCCTATGCCTTCAGCTTCATTATCGTTTGGAAAGGGAATTACATCCACTTTCCCCTGGATATTTGATAATTCGCCCTCCAGCAATGCGGTTGCCCAGCTCCCGTAATACAGCATTGCACCGTTACCCTGTGCAAATGAATATGCTGCATAATAAGCATCGCTTTCAAGATAATTGTTTTGCCATGCTTTCATAAAGACCAAATCACTTAATTTGACGGCAGCTTCTTTGAATTGAGATGTCCGGAATAAATTATAGTCTCTGACAGCATCAAAAATATTCCTTCCGGAATCTTCTCCCTGAACTAAACTCATATAATAAAGCGAAGACAACCAGGGCTCCTTGGCTCCAAGTATCATGGGCACTTCGTTTTTTTCCTGTAAAGCCTTTATAGTTTCAAGGAATTGGTTATAATCTTTCGGGTATTTTAAATTATTCCTCTCAAAAATTTCCCGGTTGCAAAACAAAACGGCTGTCCAGCCAAAAAGCGGCAAAGCATACGTTTTACTATCAAACGTAAATGCATCCATACCGCCTTCTATGATTTCCTGGTCTATCTGCTTTTTTTTGAGCGCCTCTGTTAAATCATATATCATGCCGGCATCAACAAGCCTTTTTAATTTGCTAAACCCCCACCAAAAAAACATATCCGGAAGGCTGTCGGTCATTAAGGCATTGTTTATAGCAGTTTGATAAACCTCATTCTTATAAACAGTTATTTCAAATTTTATGTTCGGATAAATTTCTTCATATTTTTTTGCAATTTGTTTTAAAACATCTTCGGTATCTCCATGGATGGTCCAGACACGGATTACCTCTTCAGATTTCTTATCAACGTCAACGTCTCTCCAGATAAAATTGGAATATATTTTTATTATAAAAACAAACAGGATTACTCCCAAGCAAATTAAAAGAATTGTTAATTGTCTGCTTTTCAAACTTAATGACCACCTTTCAGATATGGAATCCGAACAATAAGATTATAGCACATTCATTTTCTGCCAATCAAGATTATGCACAAATGAGTTTTTTGCTTTGTACCTTTTTTACAATTCCTTTGCAAAAATTCTCTTT
>CAZIHC010000056.1:0-10694 GCA_964538605.1 uncultured Herbinix sp.
GGATTGACACTGTCTATTATATCTCTGACCGTATCTACAATTAATGCATAGGTGTCTTTGGTATAATTTTCACTGTAAAATCCGTCCCAAAGCTCGCCTCTGGAACCGGCAACGTTAACACAGCAATTGGCACCCATTTCATCCGCCAATGCCAGTTGCTTCTTGCAGTATTCCAGCGCTTCTTTACGCTCAGCCTCGTTTGGAGAAATCGGATTTCTCCATACACCTACTTCTCCTAAAACCAGATTATTATTCTCAATATACCGCTTGTATTCCTGCTTAACTTCCTTGGGAGCATCGTATGATACAGGTACAAGTACCGCACTGTATCCTAGATCTTTTACCAGAGCAAGCCATTCGTCCGGATTGGAGTAGGGCTTTTCTATTCCTCCGCCTATTCTCATATTCTTCCTCCTTTATCATTAATCCAACTCATTTATATCCGTTCCTGCAGTCAATGGAGCCGGTCTTTCACAGGTTGTCTTCATATTATATACTAAACTGGTTTTGCAGCTTCATCAAAACTCAGCAACGCTTCCGTCACATGGAGTATTAATTCTTCATTGGTCCTGTGTTTTCTGCCGTTTACCAATGCATATGCCATATCGAGAACTCCAAGTCCGCGGATATAATCCATCGGTTGCTGGAATATCTGGGGTATTTCCTGAATATTCTCGTATATATCAGTCTGAGGCTTATCTTCTCCACCATAAAGCTTTAGGGCATCAAGCACTCTTTCTTTTCGGAAAATCTTTATCAGTCTTAATAATACCAAAATAAATAACAGTTGGCAGATCCGTTAATTCTTCCGGAATACCAAACAAAAACTGTTTTGGCAAAAAGATAAAAAAAGAATTTCCGAAAAAGACCGGACCCGTCCGAATTCGGGGATCTTTATGATTAAACTTACTCAGCATCTGTCAATCAAATAATCAAACCTGTATAATCATACCGTTATAGGATATTTTATTTAATAAGAAATTTATTGAATTTCATATTGAATAAAAACTTGATTATCTGATACCTTGTTTATTGTCTGCGTAAAAAAAAGTGATTATCTGATGATAATCACTTCTTATAGCTGGGCTACTAGGATTCGAACCTAGAAATGCCGGAGTCAGAGTCCGGTGCCTTACCGTTTGGCGATAGCCCAATTTATATTTTCTTTTTTCGGCCTCTATCTGACCGCCACGAATGATATTATAACTTATAGTCCACCATATTTCAAGTATAAATTTCAAGAAATTAATTGCATTTTTTGGGGCCGGTTTATTCTTCGGCTACATAGCTGTTCTCCAGAGTAATTACGCAATTTATTCTGGTATCATGTTTCCTGGTCTCTTCCATAATTTTGGCAAGAATTTTTTCTTCCTGCTGCGGCGTATAAGAAAACGGCACCACCAAATCAAATATAAGATTTATCTGATATTCTGTCTTTACCACTCTGAAATCATGGATTGAAGCTCGATCATCATAACTTTTTACTATGTTTGTAACCAGCTCCTTTTTCTCAAGCACCAAAACATCGTTCATTTCCACCGGGTCCATATGGATAACAAGAAATATCCCCATTTTTTCAAGTACATCCCGTTCTATTTGGTCTATAGTTTCATGTATTTCCTCAAAATTGATGTCGTTCGGAACTTCCACGTGAATTGTGGCCATACGGTGAGTCGGCCCGTAACTGTGTATAATTAAATCATGAGTACCTACTATATTGGGGTAACTTTCCACCATATCTGTTATATTCTTATATACTTCCCTGTCTACTGCTTGTCCAAGCAAAGGTTCCAGGGTATCCTTTGCTATTTTAAATCCCGCAATCAAAACAAAAACAGATACAACAAGCCCCATGAAACCGTCAATTTTCAGCCCCGTCAAACCCGCGACTATCGCCGAAACCACCGTAGCCGAAGTAACCAGTACATCACTCAAAGAATCGGCTGCCGTAGCAAGCATAACAGAAGATTTTATCTTCTTTCCCAGCTTTCTGTTAAACAGCATCAGCCATGCTTTGATAAATATTGAAAGAATCAAAATCCCTATAAGTATGGGTTTAAATACAACAGCTTCAGGGTTTAGGATTTTTTCAAATGAATTTTTAAACAACGAGAAACTAACCTGTATTATTATAAAGGAAACCGCAAGGGCGGCAATGTATTCTATCCTTCCGTGGCCGAATGGATGCTCTTTGTCAGCAGGCCGCCCTGCCAGTTTTACTCCTATAAAGCCTATTATTGATGAGGCGGCATCCGATAAATTATTAAAAGCATCCGCCATAACCGATACACTTTTAATTAGAATACCTACCGTTAGCTTAACTATAAAAAGAATAATATTACATACTATTCCAACAATACCGGATAAAATCCCATATGAGGTGCGTACCCTCTGATCCTCAACATTTTCACTGTCTTTAATAAATAATTTAACTAAAAGGTCGGTCAAAATAAATGTCCCCTTTCATATATATTCGAATAATCTTAATTACCCGGCAAGTATGTTATTCCCTGCCGGACAATAAGCCCTTCCGAAAGATATAATTCAGCTGATACGCACCTATATAGAATATCCAAACATTTCTCTTTTATTTATCTTTTAATTAATATAGTCATCTCCAAAAAGATATTTCCTTATTTTGGAATTAGTTTTTGATATCAAAAGTTCTACACAAGTAGTTTTATAAAGCCAGACGGTAGATATTTTCTACATCTTTGGAATTCAGACGGACAAAGCTGCCGATTGTACCGTTTTCCCCAAGACCAAGTTTTTCTACCATCAAAGGAATATCTTCTTCCTTAGCTCCCAATTCTTTAAATGTAGTAGGCATACCTATGGATTTAAGGAATTGCTTAAATTTTTCAATTCCTTCCCTGGCAGTTTCTTCGGGATTGGCAAAATTCATATGGCATCCCCATACTCTTACCGCAATTTGGGCAAAACGGTTAATGTCATGCTTCATTACGTAAGCCATCCAGGCAGGGAAAACAACAGCCAGGCCGGCTCCGTGAGCCACATCATATAAAGCGGAAAGCTCATGCTCTATGCCGTGACTTGCCCAATCCTGCTCTCTTCCTACGCCAACCAGGTTATTGTGAGCTACCATGCCTGCCCACATTATATTTGCTCTGGCCTCATAATTATTGGGATCTTTTATGACTCTGGGAACCTCTTTTATCATGGTAAGAAGTATAGCCTCACACAGACGGTCGGTAACTTCCACTTCCTTAGTATTGGTGAAATACCTCTCAAATACATGAGCCATAATATCAACGGCACCGCAGGCAGTCTGGTATGCAGGCAAGGTTTGAGTAAGTTCAGGATTTAAAATGGAAAATACAGGCCTAAGAACCTCACTTCCTGCACCCCTTTTTAGCATACCTTCTTCTTTCGTAATAACCGTATCACCGGATCCTTCGCTTCCTGCGGCCGCAATAGTCAGTACAGTTCCTACAGGGAGAGCTTTTTCGATTGGTTTTCCCTCAAAGAAATCCCAGAAGTCTCCGTCATACATTGCTCCTGCTGCAATAGCCTTGGCAGAGTCGATAACACTGCCCCCTCCTACAGCAAGGATAAAATCAACGTTCTCTTTCCTGCATAGGTCAATTCCTTCATAAACAAGACCGCTTCTGGGATTGGGTTTAACTCCTCCCAATTCGATATATTTTATACTTTCCTTATCGAGGGATTCTTTTACACGGTCAAGTAAACCGGATTTTACAACAGAACCACCTCCATAATGGATCAGTACTTTACTCCCTCCAAAACGTCTTATCAAACGGCCGGCTTCTTTTTCTGTCCCTTTTCCGAAAGCAAAGTAAGTCGGGCTGTAAAAAGTAAAATTATTCATACCTTTCTCTCCTTTCAGTATTTTGGTCTTCTGCATTACTGGCAATGAATAACATATTTCCATATATTAAATGATATAATATATGCCATAATTCAATTATATACTTTAACTTGCATTTTCCTATAATTAATTTTCATATTTATATTAAATTTTACTAAAAAAAATAAACGGTTCTGTAATTATACATCACTATTTTTATCTTTTTATAATCATTTTTAAATACTGATTTTATCTTATTATTATATTATAAAAAAATCAAAGCTAGAAAGGCGGTTAACATGATAATTACTACTACCCCTTCCATAGAAGGAAAGCATATTGATACTTACCTCGGCATAGTTTCCGGGGAAGTTATATCCGGAGTAGATTTTATCAAGGATTTTGCTGCCGGATTGTCAAATTTCTTTGGCGGCAGGTCAGGAGCCTACGAAGAAGAGCTTATAAGGGCAAGACAACAGGCTATTGAAGAAATGACAAGGCGCGCCGCTGCCTTAGGTGCAAATGCCATAGTCGGTGTAGATATAGACTATGAAATACTCGGCAGCAACAACGGTATGCTGATGGTCACTGCCTCCGGAACAGCTGTGTGTGTTTCATAATACACACACAGCTGTTTCATGCTTATTATAAACAGTATTTAACGGCCTGATGTTATAAAACACTTTCCACAATCATTATCATACAGAGAATAACAAATACGATTGTGCCGGAATTAAATATATAGTCACTTTTTTTAACCATAGGAATGGCAGGTTTGGAAAACTTTATATTTTTAATATTAATGGCAAAAAATGCCGTACCTGCTGCAACTATAGCCTGTATAACAAGAGATGTTATTAAAATAATTTTCATGTTCCCGCTGTATAAAACAAAGGGTGCCAGGCCGGAACCGATGAAGTTCACCATTATATGTATTAATATAGAATACCTGATCGTATTGGTTTTAATGGTAACGTAAGCCATAACAGCTCCTACTGCGGTTGCATAAAGAGCCTGAGACAAATTCATATGAAAAAGACCGAAGGCTATGCTTGTAAGTAATATTGCAGGCAAATCTCCAAACCTGCGCAGTTTATCCAGTAACAGTTTGCGAAATATCAATTCTTCTGCTATGGGACCAAGTATTGTGGCATAGAGAATTATAATCAGCGTATTGCTTCCTAAAATAACATCTTCCAACGGATTAACCACTTCTGAACCTGTAAAATTTGAGATTATTTTATTAACAGCCAGAGTTATCAGGTTGGTATAAAACATTGCCGCATAACATACCAAAAAATATTTTATAAACTCTCCCAGGGACAGTTTCTTTACCTCTCCCTTTTTGGAATCAGGCACTTTTTTCATTAATAAAAAAGCCAGAGGCAACCCTACACCCAATATGCTTATAGCTGTCAGGGTCAGGTTAAACCAATCTGATTCGTAAAACTTAATAAAAAATTTTTGGGACAAAGCAAATATTATTACCTGTATTATTGAAATGACTATTATGATGATGGACAAAAACCAGCCACAAAGACTTAAAATCTTTTTGTTTCTCTTCCTGCCCTGTACCTGTACCAAATCATAATTCAAATCTTTTTTTGATTCCTCATCATAAAAATTATTATAATAGTCCATGGTTTCCTCCGTCTTTGCGTCATTGACTAAGTCCGTAATCCAGAAGCTTTCTGGAATCTTCCCATCTGCCTTCCGAATCCGAATTCATAACTACGGCAAGAACCGTCTTTTCTCCTTTTCTGGCCAAAGAAATGAGACATTTTCCTGCCATTGTACTGGTACCTGTTTTAAGCCCTAAACAGTACGGATAATATCTGGGACTGTCTTTTTTTATTAATGAATTTGTATTGTTCCAAGTCACATCATATCCGTCAGCAAAAACATTTCTGGCAGAGCTTTTATTGCATACTTCCACAATTACCTCATTATCAGCGGCAGCAAGTCCTATTAAACCCATATCATAAGCAGTAGTATACTGCCCTATAGCGTCGTATCCGTCCGGTGTTTTAAAGCATGAATTGACGGCTCCCAGGCTTTTTGCCTTATTGTTCATTAATTTGATAAATTCAAAAATGGCATCTTTAAGGCTAGCATTTTCATTCTTCAAAGATTTTCTTCCCACGTAAGCAGCCGTAACATAAGCCGCATCATTGCCCGACGGAACCAGCATCCCTTCTATAAGATTTCTTATAGTAAGGATTTGGCCTTTTTTTAGTCTTGCTATCGTTGAATCCGATGCTACCAGTTCAAGTTCATCTCCTACCGTTACTTCTTCCTCTTCCATGCACCAATCCAGTGCCACCAGTGCCGTAAGAAGTTTTGCCGTACTGGCTGGAAATACCGGTTCTACAGCATTTTTATGATACAGTACTTTTCTGGTATCAGCATCAAATAATATGGCTGATTTCGCTTTTATATTAATAGACGGATTTTCAATATCCAGAGCAACTTCTATCCTGCTGTCATAAATCATCTCGGGTATATATTTCATATAATCGACCTGACTGCTGTCTGTAATTAACTGCATATCAGGCAAATCTACAATATTCCCGCCCAGGGTAACTTCCGAATCATTGTAAGAATCTATAGTATCCTCATCGTCGGGATTATTTTCTGATTCATTTCCCCCGCCGGCACCGGTCTCTTCTACATCGGTTAAACCTGAATCCTCCGGCTGTATATTTTTATCTTCCGACTCATTCTCATCCGTAACCGGTAAATTTGTCAAAAGATCAGATGTACCCTCATTATCATCC
The DNA here is from genome assembly GCA_964538605.1 of uncultured Herbinix sp. Lineage (GTDB taxonomy): Bacteria > Bacillota > Clostridia > Lachnospirales > Lachnospiraceae > Mobilitalea. The sequence goes on from CAZIHC010000056.1 coordinate 6,607, forward strand.
CGATTATTAGCGTATTCGGCATCTGCATACGTAAGTTCATCTCCGACAGCAACATCTAAGTTATTATCCTGGTTCGGACTGCCGTCGTTTTTATAATTTTCTTCCGGTGCAACATCATTATCATTGACATCTGCAAGCTGTTGATTTTGGCTATATTTTAAGTCTGCCGGCTGTCTTGTCATTATCATTGCTCCAAGAAACAAGCCGGTTATGACTATACATGCGAAAAGAGTAAGTCCCAAAACGCTTTTTCTGTTCATTATAATATCTCCTTGAGCCTGTGTACCTGCTTCTATAATAATGCTATACGGCACCTGCCATCTTTTCCGCTATTTCCTGTTGCATAAAAAAGGACGTTATAATTTTTGATTTTAACGTCCTTTTTCTTCTTATTGTAATATTTATATCCAAAGAATGCAAGGAATATCCCAAATTCTTTAAAAATATAAATCAAAAGTCAAAGTCTATTTCTACACTCCCTACACCGCCGTCTATCTTTATGGTGTGGGTTGCCTTGCCGATATCTTTGTAATCGGATGAAATTTTTTCTCCGTTAACTCTTATAGAACCTATACCATTATCGATCCTAAGAGCATAATCTTCTCTGCTCCCATTTATATTCAATCTGATATCCCCGACTCCAAAGTCAAATTCCGAATCACCTAAAAGTATTCCGTCTATTTTCAGATTTCCGACTCCGCTGTCAAAATCGACATTTGAAAAATTAACATCATTAAAGGTTATATCTCCTACTCCGCCGTTGCCTTTGACAGACTGAGCCGTTATATTACGGCCGAAAATTGTACCGACGCCTGCATCAATTATTAATCTTTCGGTCGAAAGGTCCTCCATAATTACTTCTCCGGCACCGCTGTTTATTTTTATTTCCTTTGCTGTAAAATCGAAAGGTACATATACTGTGATAGATAATTTGGTATTCGGCCTGCTGATCGTAAAAAACAAGAACTTGACCACATTTTCATCTTCGACAATAAGAGTCCCGTTTTTTACTGTAGCTTTGAAATTCTTCGAAACATTTCTTCCTTCAACCATAAATCTGTCGCCGGATTTGACAGTTAACTTACCGACACTGTTACTGATATCAAGCTTTTGTACGTCGGTAAATTCCTTGCTGAAATTTACCTTATATTCATCCATATTATCACCTAGATATCCGTTTACAAATTCTTTTCTTTGATTTAAAAATGATACCGTATTTGATACCAAACTTACTATTACCGTAAGAATCCCAACGGTTAAAAGAACGGCAAACGTAATTGCTGCATATTTTACAACTTTCTGAAAAGTACTCATTTAATATCTATCCCCCCAAACATTGTGGTGGAATTCAGATAAATCGTATATGCCCCCGAATCGGAACTATGGCGGGTTTTAAAGCTGACCCCTCCAAATATCGGCACATTATTTACTTTAATCTGAACGCCACTCGGAACGTATATATCTATACCTCCGAATACGGCAGTTGCCGTTATCTCAACATTGCTGTCTATAACAGCATCTCTTAAATCCAGAGTTAAGCTGCCGAATATGGCGTTTAAATCAGCCCCTATGAAACGGTCTGTTACTTTTATGCTGTTTCCCGAAAATATGGCACTGTATGATGTCCTTCCAGGTCCGTAATCGCTTGTCTGACCTTCAATATGTACAGCCGGTTCTATATCTATTGTTCTTCTCCGAAAGCCTTGAAATATAATCTTTAAGCCTATAGCTATCAGGATTATAGGTATTATTAATCCCCAGTAGTTTATCCTTATAGTAACATAATGGGCAGCCAGAAGCAGGACTCCGATAATTAATCCCGTAAAAGAACCTACATTAATACCGTTATTTATAATAGATACCAAACATGGTATAATTATAAACAAAGTCCACCATCCGCTGAAAAACAAAGTAAAATCCCATAAATTTACCGCATCTCCTGCATAACCTATACCGATTACAAGGAAAACCAGCCCCAAAATAATATTGGATAATCTTTTTCTCACTGTTCCTTACCTCCCACTATTTGTTATAAATTGGATAACACGTGTAAATATCATACCCCAATCACACCTGTTTTGCAATACATATCGGCATAGTTTAATTTTTCTAATCAGTTTTTAATAGTTTATATGCTGCCGCCTTCGTGACAGATTTTATGTAATAAAAAATTATGTCAAATAATACTTAAAAAAGTATTAAGTAAACAAACAGGCTGTATTCCGCCAGACTTTTGCCCGGCAAAATACAGCCATTTTATTACTCAATATTTTATTATATTCATACTCTTATGCCAATTTTGATTTTGCAACTTCTGCAAGTTCTTTAAAGCCTTCCGCATCATTAACAGCCATCTCTGAAAGCATCTTTCTGTTGATTTCAATATTTGCCAATTTCAAGCCATGCATGAATCTGCTATAGGATAAGCCGTTCATTCTGGCTGCCGCATTAATTCTTACAATCCACAGGGATCTCATATCTCTCTTGCGCTGCTTTCTTCCAGCAAAGGATGATGCCAGCGCTCTCATAACAGACTGTTTTGCAACTCTATATTGCTTTGATCTGGCTCCTTTATAACCTTTAGCCAGTTTCAGTACTCTTTTATGTTTCTTTTTAGCGTTCAATCCGCCTTTAACTCTTGCCATTTTTATTCCTCCTTATAACCAACCCTTACAGATATGGTAAGATCTTCTTCATGTTTTTTACATTGGTAGCATCAGTTATAGCTGCTTTTCTGAGATTCCTCTTTCTTTTAGCGGATTTCTTGGTTAAAATATGGCTCTTGTAAGCCTTCATTCTTTTTAATTTACCGGTTCCCGTTTTCTTAAAACGCTTTGCCGCCGATTTGTTTGTTTTCAATTTAGGCATGATATTTCCTCCTTATTATTAGTACAGCTTATTTCTGCTAATGCAGTATAAATACCGCCGGTGCAGCATAAACCTGCCAGCGTATATCAATATTGCTTATGCAATATACTTTCTGTTCACACAGTATAAATTCTGCCTGAACAAACCAAATACTTCTTATGAAGTATTTTTACTTCTTATGAAGTATTTTTACTTCTTATGAAGTATTTTTACTTCTTTTAAAGTATCGTTACTTCCTGTCAAGTATCAGCACTGCGGTCACAGTATAAAACCTGCTTGCGCAGGTTTATTACTACTGGCGTGGTGTATTTAAATTATGCTGTTTACTATTTTAACGTTTTTCTGATAAGACCATGGTCATGTTTCTTCCTTCCAGCTTAGCCGGTTTCTCAATCACTGCAATATCTTCCAGCTTCGCATAGAAATTATCAAGGATAACTTTTGAAGCAGCCGTATGTGCCATCTCTCGTCCGCGGAAACGTAAGGTTACTTTTACTTTGTCTCCCTTGCTTAAGAATTTCCGGGCCATATTTGCTTTCGTGTTCAAATCGTTATCACCGATATTGGGAGAGAAGCGGATTTCTTTTACTTCAGTAATCTTCTGCTTCTTTTTGGCTTCTTTTTCTTTTCTGGCCTGCTCATATCTGTATTTGCCATAGTCGATAATTTTACATACCGGTGGTTTTGCCATTGGAGCAATTTTCACTAAATCAAGATTTGCTTCTCTGGCCAGCTTAAGAGCTTCCTTAGCCGACATAATACCCAGCTGCTCTCCGTTCTCATTAATTACGCGGACTTCCTTATCCTTGATTTGTTCATTGATCATTAAATCGTTAATAGTACTACACCTCCATAGGTTATATCACATTTACAGTTTCCGTTATCAAATCTTTATTTATATAAAGATGATAAACTCATATACAATTAAAGGTGGATAATCGAGAGATTATCCACCTGCTTAAACCTGTTGATATTATGCCATAAAATACAATGCCAATTATCAATTATACACAATTGGCAACTTCATAATAACCCGGTCACAGTAAATGTTTAAATTTACGCTATGGGTGAGAGATGGATACTCTTCTTTATTACACATTATTAAATTGTTACAGCTTAGATATTGTAGCATATAGTCATAAGTATGTCAAATATTTTTTTATACGAGTTTTTTGCTTTTAAATTGCAAGTTTAATTGCCTTACAAAATCTTACAGAACC
>CAZIHC010000057.1:0-10693 GCA_964538605.1 uncultured Herbinix sp.
CGCGCTTGTCAGCAGGTACGCGATAAAAATTCCCCATGTCAATAGCATGGGCGCATTCCTCATTGGTGAGGAGTGTTTCATACATCTTTTCGCCGTGTCGGATGCCAATCACTTTAATCGGGTTGTCTGCACCAAAAATTTCCTTGACTGCCTGTGCAAGTACGCCTATGGTGCAGGCAGGGGCTTTTTGTACCATTATATCTCCTGTTTCCGCATTCTCGAAGGCATATAACACCAAATCTATCGCTTCATCCAATGTCATGATAAAGCGGGTCATGGTGGGGTCGGTGACGGTCAGGGGTTTTCCTTCTTTGATTTGCTCAATAAAAAGAGGCACAACCGAACCTCTGGAGCATAATACGTTTCCGTATCTTGTGCAGCAGATTGTAGTGCGGTCTGGGGAAACTGTTCTGGATTTTGCAATGACTACTTTTTCCATCATGGCCTTGCTCGTCCCCATGGCATTGACAGGATAAGCGGCTTTATCGGTAGAAAGGCAGATAACCTTCTTTACCCCTGCTTCAATGGCTGCAGTCAGGACATTATCAGTGCCGATTACGTTTGTCTTTACAGCTTCCAGCGGGAAAAACTCGCAGGACGGCACCTGCTTTAAAGCCGCGGCATGAAATACATAATCTACACCATACATGACATTTTTTACAGAAGCTAAATCCCGCACGTCACCGATATAAAATTTGATTTTATCGGCTACTTCCGGCATCTTTGCTAGATATTCATGGCGCATGTCGTCCTGCTTCTTTTCGTCGCGGGAGAAGATTCGGATTTCTCCGATATCGGTTTTTAGAAAACGATTTAAAACAGCATTACCAAATGAACCAGTTCCACCGGTGATTAGTAAGGTTTTATTAGAAAATAGGTTGCTCATTATGTCCTCCTAATATTGCAATACATTTTAATGAGTAATATCGGTGTCAAAAATCCCTCGTAGTGTAATTGCCTGCAGCATAAGGATTGAATTCTTCCGTAAATCCTTGAAAAATAACGGTAGAAGGATGCTTGTGCTTATCTGTGTAATAAGTGAAGCAAAAGCAGCACCAGCAGCTCCCCGCAACGGGATAAAAATCAGATTTAATAAAACATTAATTACTGCTGCACTAAAGTAAAGGTATTTCAAATATTTCTGCTTTCCCTCACATACAATCCACGCATTTCTGGCAACGCCTAAATATGAAAATGATGTATACCATGTGATAATCTTCAGCGGTGCGCCTGCTGGTGCATAGTCTTTGCCGTATAATATTTTTATAGCAAAATCTCCAAATAAAACAAACAGTATTGATACAAAAAAAGATATATAAAAAACAATTGCATACAATTGCCTGTTTTTTCGCTCATATTCCGAATAGTTTTGCTTGTATAACTGCATAATCGTTGGGTGAACTGAGTCAATAATTGCTGCCAATACAAAAACCCACATGGAGCAGATTGCGGTTGCCGTTGAATAATACCCTACCGAAGCATCATCCAGCATTTGTTTCAACATAAGCTTATCGGTTTGTCCGTAGATTGCTACCATCATGCCAGACAGAATGTAATGATAGCTATTCTTCAGTAAATATTTAGCTTTATTCCAGGAAAACTTTAACCTGGGGCCGTTATTCAGTTTATAAGCTATGATTAAAATTACACCAAGTACAATATAGTCAACCGAAGAAGCAAACGCAAACCAGAGAATTTGTGAATTGAGCAATAAAAGAATGATTTTATAAAGGGAAGTCGCAACATACGCTATTAATGTTGCAATAGCAGTAACTTTGGACATGTATTTTGATTGAAACCAGTAGTTAAAAGTATCAAATATATGAAATAACAAAGATATGCTGCATAGAATAACCACTGCAATTGTCAACGGCTCATTTTTATCCAGAAGAGCGACAATACTGATTATCATTACGGCGGAGCAAAAGCTGGATACCGCTCTTAATACCAGTGTAGTGCCTATTGCTAAACCCTGCTCATGCGGGTTATCAATGAAGTCCTTAATAATAATAGAATTAATGCCAAGGGTACAAAAGGCCATGAAAAAACTAACAAAAGCCATGCCATAATTTACAAGTCCATAATTGCCCGGGCCAAGATAACGGGCTGTAAAAACGCCAACGATTAGAGATAAAAGCATTTGGGTTATCTTGCCGCAAATAAGCCATGTGGCATTTCGAGCTTCTTTTCCTATAGAGAATTGTTTAATTAAATATTTCATTTAATAGCGCACTCCAATGATTTCAGTACAATATTGCTGTATAGATAAATGTCTGTCGAATCGGACTGTGCCACTTTCTTCATCCCAAAATATTTCGGAGTAAATTTAAGTTCATTTATCTTAGACTTTAAGCTATCTACTGTAACAATAGAAACAAAATCGCTATTTCCACCGTTATTTACGTGTTCCATGCCGTCCCATTTCCTGAATACACATGGAACCTTCGCGGCGCATGCCTGTTCCCATAATACAGAATGCTGACCAGGAAAAAATACTAAGTCAGCGGCAAAAAAATAGTCATAAACTTTATCGGATTCTATCCATCCGATAAATAGTATATTTTTATTTTTTTGCAGCAGAGTTTCAAAGCTTTCTTTTACATCATCCATAACCTGACCGAATATTAAAAGTTTAACACCTTCCAAACTATTGCATGCTTCCATTAATATATCCACATTTTTCTTTTTATCTATTTTCCCGCCGGTTACAATCAGGAAATCGTCATTAGAAATACAATATTTTTCTCTGATATCAGAACGAATTTTTTCCCTGTGGATAAAGTCAATTTTTTCGTCATCAGCGCCCATAATCAATACGTCTGTCTTTGAAGACGGAATTTTAAAATAATCTTCAGCATATTTTTTTCGCCAAGGTGTTACTCCATATACTTTGCTGACATAAGGAATAGATTTACGGTTGATGTTTCTGTAAAAACAACGGATTATCCATTCTTTGATATTCGCACAATTATATCCAATATTGTAATCCAAATGATTGTCTTGAACAATAATGCAGTTTGGATGATGTTTTTTATATTTTATTACATCAAAAATTGTGGTACTTATTAATCCGTGATAAAAAATGAAATCCGGAGCTATACTGCATAATAGTGGATAAACGTCCAGTTTTGAAAATAAGGAATCATATTTGGATATTAAACATCTCTTGTAGTCACGGCGTATAACGCGAAACCCGTCTTTTGACGTATAGTCGCAACTGGGGACCTTTACCAACCTACCATCAGAATGCTGTTTTGTTGTAATTATCAAGGTAACATCATGTCCAAGTTTTGCGTGATATTTAGGCAACAGGTTATCCTGATAACCCCAACCTTCGTTATATGGCGCGTTTGGAGCTATGTGAACAATCTTCATATAGTTTGACATACTCCTTTAACCTCTCGTTCATATCAAATTCCTTTGCACGATTAAGGATGTAATTTTTACTGAAAGGTTTGGTTTCGCATATGCGGATAATCTCACCCAGCAAAGAATTGATGTCATCACAACCCACAACTACGCCGCAGTTTTCGTCAATGCATTCCGGGCTTCCGCCTGTATTAAATGTAATAACAGGCGTTCCGCAGGCTAAAGCCTCCAGGTTAACAGTCGGGAAATTGTCTTCCCGTGTTGGATTCACAAATACATCTGCCGCGGAATAAATCTCAGCAAGCTCTTTTTGATCTTTTGTACGGTGGATTGAAATAATATTGTCAGGCAACTGGTTGTCTATGCAATCATTGGTCCCGACCAAAACGATTTGAAACCTTCCGTCCAGCCGTTTTGAAAGCTCAATAAATACATCCAGGCCTTTTCGTTTACCCCAATCAAAAGCAACACCTAGAACAATAAACTTATCTTCAAGGTTATAGGTTTCGCGGAACCTGCCTGGTGTGGGTTTGAATATACTCAAATCTATACCATTGTTAATTATTTTGACCGGATATTCTCCCAAAAAGGATTCCTTTACAAGAGAGGCTAGCCATTTTGAAGGAGTGACCAATACCATATTATCTATTCCGGAAAACCATTTCCTTTTCCTATGATACATAAATTTAGTGTTATCTATTTTGCTTGAGGGATATGCGCTTAATTGAGGGCATTTAAAGCAACCGGTTTTCCATTTATCACAGTTTACCATTGTAAAATGTGCGCAATGTCCGGTAAATGCCCAACAGTCGTGAAGTGTCCAGATAACATTAACGCCACTGGATTTTATATATTTAAAAAGCATAGGCAGATTAATACAAAACTTATGAAGGTTGTGCAGATGAATAACATCAGGATTGAAACTCTTTAGGTCATTAATGAGCTGGATTGTTCCAAAATGAGAAAAGTACCCATTCAATCCAAGCAAAATCCCAAAATAAGTATGAAGCTTATTCTCAAGGCGGCTGCCAAATACATAATGGTTTTCACAATTTAATTTATCATCTTTTAATCCTTGAGTGTATGGAATTGTAGAATACGTTTTTAACTTCATTCCCCGACATCTGGCAAATCCAGCTATCTGAAACATAATTTTTCCTGTACTTCCATTAGAAACCATATTTATTTCGGCAATTCTCATAAGGTTTCTCCTCTTGGCGTTTGTCGAAGGCTTCTTTTTGTTGTCTGCTTGTTTTCCATAGACAATAGATATGTGACCGCACCATCTATAAAGGCGTAGGATACAAGAAGCCAGGGCATACCAGTTATAATCGGTTCCAGCCAAAATTGGATATTAACAACAATATAAATACACGCAATAAGTTGCCGAGTTTCAAAACTTATTTGTTTGCTCCTCATACATTTTACCATTCGAACCAAAGACAAAACAATATATATCACTATTGCAATAAAGGCAAAAATGCCGGATTCGCTGTATGTATCAAGGTATAAATCGTGAGCATATTTTCCTCCGGCCAGATCCTTTATTTTATTTCCGCCAAAAGGATATTTAAAAAAATGCTTCAAATATAAGAATTTATAATTAATTCTGGTATCAAGAATAAAACTTTTGCTAATTCCATTTTCAAAAAATCTTTTAAAAAGGTTTGTATTTTCCAAATAAGTTTTTAAACCAAATAAATTGATGTTATAGATACATATAAAAACTAAAACAATTAAAAACCCTATAAGTAAGGTTTTAAAGATTTTCTGTTTAGTAACTATACTTCTATGAATAACTGCAAAAATCATTAAAATTGCAATAAGCGCAAAAAGGGTCCTTCCGGCAAGGATAAGATTGTACCACACCATAACTATAAAGGAAACAACTGCAATTATTCTTTTTGTCCAGTGGACTTCCGAAAATAATAATGCTGCTGCAACGCCTACCATTAAAGCCGCAAGTGATGCCTGGCTGGTTGCACTCATAGTTTCCTTTGACCAAAAATCAATAGCATTCCTGTTTGTAGCATTTAAATTGACAAACATGTTTAACAAATAGTGTGTAAATAAACCTCCGGATAAAACATATATAATCTTTTTTACATTATTCTCAGCGGTCTGTAAATCATTTTTGGACGCATTTAAATACATGCTAGACCCCATAAGATAACAAAGGGGATATACAAAAGGCTTTAGCATGCTAGTAAACTTCGTTTGAAACGCTGGATTGAAAAATAATATAAACAACGAAAACAGAATCAGTATTAAAAACGAAGAATTAAAATTAATCCGCTTGTAAGGTGTGATAAAAAAGAAAAATGATGCTAAAAACAAGAAATAATAATAGCGATTAAAAAAATTTATGGATGCTAAAAAGGTACATCCTAAAATAATAAAAGTTGAATAAGTCAGCAAAGCAACTTCCGGTTTTTCTCTTTTCACATGATCACCTCTTTATGGTAGAAAGGGAATTCTTGTATTAAATTAACTTTCATTCCCGGAAATTAGCTGACAAATCTTCCGTGTCTGTACCACTTCATTCTTCTGGTCACGAACAAATAACCTAGCATTTTCAGCTATCATCCTAACTGTTCCATCTGTATTTTCACATACCGCTATGAGTGTTTGTTTCAGCGCTTCAATAGAATTATCCTGTACATAGAATATGTACGGATCATATTCATCCGGTACACCATCGAGCTTATATGCTATTAGTGGCTTTCCAGACGAAAGATACTCCAAATTCTTAGAAGGAAAACTATATTTGGTAAATTCTTCGTTGTTTTGCCTTGGATTAACTAAGGCGGTGGCTTTCTCCTGCCATTTTAATACTTCTTCACGTGGCAGTTGGCCCAGATAGATAATACGCTTGTCCTGTTCAGCGGCCTTACGCACTTCGCTTTCGCTATCACCGATGCCACAAATAATCAACCGATAGGAATCATCCTCTATTTGCTTAAATGCCTCCAATAAATTTAAAATTCCAAATTTCTGATGCAGTGTACCTGTATAAAGTATTCGTTTCAAGCCGTCTTGTGGAGGCTCTTCCCTCAGCTCTCGAATAGGTGCAATGCCCTCAACTACACAATATGGCTTATTAATCTTCATGCGGTCTGCCATATGTTTGGTCAATAGCACAAAACAATCGACACAATCCAGGTTGGCATAAGAATTCTTCGCCCGCCGCTTTATAAAAAACTTCAGTAATGGGTTTTGAGAGTTGCTTAAATTTATCATTTCCGGCAAATCTGCCACTATCGTGCAAATTTGTACTTGTGGGAATTTTTTCTTTATTCTTTTTAGAGCTGTCATAAAGGACGGAGAAATTGTGTAAACGAACAATGTTTTAGGCGACAGGCTATTTTTGCACCAGCGATACAAAACTTTATATATTTTTCGAGGGATAATATAGTTCCTTATTAGTTTTAAATTACAAAACCCAATGTTAATATTGTTAGGGCAAGCAGTTGTCTCAAACACACTCTTTCTGATAAACATTTTTTTATAATACTGAGGAAAACTGCCGATGGGTAAAATATTGAATAGCTTAATTTCAGTTTTCAAATTTTCACAAAGCCCATTATAGATATGCCATTGCAGTGCATTGGCGGCATCCTGCATGTTGCCTATGGACAATGCCTCTACTGTTTTTTCCATTTGATGAGGTATTAAAAAAGAGAGAAAACCGTATTGACGAGCTTTTTCCATTCTTATCACAATTCCTTGCTAACTTCTTCTATTGAACTTGTTCTGCGCAGAAAATATTTTTTATCATTTCACTGACTGAGCAATATTCATTGTTTATACGTTGAAGTTCAATATCGCAATTTTTATAAAATACCTGAGTATTAATACTTTTATAATATTGGTATATTTGTTCAGTAAAATCGTCATTATATGGATTACAAGCCAAACCGATTTTTGCGTTTGACACCTTTTTTGCCATATGAGAACCGGTCATACATATTTGCGGTATTCTGAAAATCACACCATCATAATACTTGTTACTCATTGCAAGCATCATATTCTTATCACAATATATGTTGTGTATTATATCAGTTTGACGAACAAATTTATAGCGATCCTCCGGTTTATATTCACCATGAAAAAATACGTTCTGGAAATTATTCTCTTGTACAAATTTTTTTAGATTTTTCGCTACCTGCTGTTCCCTTCCATAGTAATGAAGCTCGAATCGATTATCAGCAGCAATTTTTTTAATTATTTCATTATTACATTCTTCGTTGCGAATAAATCCCCAAAAGGAGATTCTAATTTTATTTGAGGAGATACCGAATTTCTCTTTTTCGTTTCTATGGGAAAGTGAATCTAATAGAAGATTATGAGAAGTTAATATTTTATTGGTATTAGGTAAATACATTCGAAATGCATCACTGCTTACAAAAGTGACGTAAGAATGGTTTACTAAATCATGGACTATTTTTTTAAAAGGATAGAAATATTCATAAGTATAATCCCGATAATCAAAGATATATTTTTCCGAAAAATATTTCTTTAATTTATCAACAACTAAAACGCCAGGTAATGTGTGCAAGGCTATAATAAAATCAAAATTGTTTTGATTTAACACTTCCAAAACAAACTTACGATAGTTAATAAAGCTTTTAATTTTTTTAAATTTGGGCGCATCATCTTCTTGATAATAATTAAATTCATGCAGGGTTATTCCTTTAAGAAAAGAAGTATCTTCTGGTTTTAAATCACGATTCCAATAAATTAAATGAATATCATTTTTTGTTGCAGACATATTTCCCAAATAAAAATTCAAATATGGCATATATTTGATTTTAGAAAAACCAAGAATTAATACTTTCATTTTCTCACCAAAAATTACATATTTAAAGAACTGAGTATTATATTATAGCATAAATCGATGTTATAATATTTCATCAAGTATTCAAATGAATTATCAGAATACTTTTCAAAACTACTCTCTGACAAAATTTGATTAACAGCTAATACAAAATTATAGCTATTATTACTCTCACACCACCACCCAAATCCGCCTTCTGTAATTGTTTTTCCAATATCGGTATTAGGGTCGGTACAGGCTAACACCGGTAATCCTGCTTGCATGTAAGAAAGCAATCTGGATGGGAAATTTGGGATTGTAAAGCGGTGGTCAAGAAAAATCAGGCCAATATCGCAGGAAGCTATCATTCTGTCGTAATCCTCTTTTGGAAGGCGCTTCATTAACTTCATATTCTGGGGCTTTGCTTTTTCGAAATATGCTTCCAATTTGCCATATTCGGTTCCATCTCCAACAATAAGAAAATAAGCATCAGAGTTCTGTTCCTGCGTTTTTAGACATTCGATTATAAAAGGTATCCCCTGGGGTTTTCCAAGGTTCCCGCCGTAAACAAAAATTACTTTGTCCAATGGAAGGCCATATTGCTTACGCATTTTAATTCGTTCTTCTTCGTTCAAGCGCAGATCCCGGATTTCCAGGCTATTCGGGCAAATCTCTACTTTTTCAGCGGGCATTCCGGGATTATGCTTTAGAACATATTCTACATTTGCCTGGGACATGCATCCTATCCGGTCTGAGATAGAATACAGTTTTTTTTCTTTTTTTCGGAAATACCGGTAAATAATCGACTTTATCCCTGTTTTGCTCATCATGCCAAGGTCAACGGCATTCTGTGGGAATATGTCTTTTAAAAGGAGATAGGTTTTAGCATTATCACGTTTTTTTATATTATTAATCACCCTGGATAATGTAATCGGGGGCGTCGAATACAAAATCAAATCAAATTTTTCATTTGCAAAAAACCTTTTGATTGCAGAAAGATATTTAAAGGGAATTAATATGGTTGAAATTCCCTTTTCTATTACGTTGCATTTTGTGATATTTCCAATTTTAACATGAAGCATATGAGCGCCATTATCTTCAATTAGCGTTGTTTCACGGCCTAGCCTTTTTTCGTATGCACTGACAGTAAACACTTCGTGCCCGTGGTCTCTAAAGCAGCGCAACAAATCAGGGTAAATACCATGATCTTCAATGCTCATTAATCGTCCTATAGTGAGAAACAAGATTTTCAATGCTATATTCCTTTCTTTATAGCAATCTCGTTGTATTTCATCATATAAACGTCTTCTTCATAATCGCCGATTTGCTTTTTATTTATTTTTCCGGCAAGATTGTTTAAAATAAGCTTCATATGGTCGCATCCGCATTCATACGCATGTGGATAGCCGCCGCCAAAGCGGGGATTTACCTCTGATATATGGTATACGCCATCCACATCGAAAATGTCAATATCGATCTGTCCCAACCACCCGCTTTCGGTCACAAATTTTTCAATAAAATCAAAAAGCTTCGGGTTCTTGAAACTAACAGATTTATCTGTTTCTCCAGCTCTCATCAGTATTTTCTTTTTTGTAAATATTGACACAACTTCGCGGGATATTAAATCAATATAAACATCGGCGCCGATTTCCTGCCCGTTTAAAAATTCCTGTATCATAAACCCTTCTGTTTTATTAAAATACATTTCAAGGGTTTCTCTATCATTAACTTTGCTTATGGCGATTGAGGCGCTGCCGCGGATTGGTTTTATAATCACAGGGAAAGATATTAACCCGGCATCCAAATCCCGATAGAAATCATTTATTCTGCCGTAACTTCTGGCACATGCATACCCGTGGCTTTTCAGCCAGTGATACATCTGCATTTTGTCAAATGCCCGCTCACAAAGCTGCAATGAAGAACCAATTACTGTTGTGCCTATTTTTTTGAATTTCTCTTTGTTAGAGGCAAGTATGCTCAGTTCAGGGTCAATTAATGACAAAACACCATTAATATTTTCTTTTTTGCAAATATCTAAAATCGTGTCTAGGTAATCTTCTTCGGTAATCCTGGGAACAATGTAAAAGGAGTCTGCCTCATAAAGTGCAGGAGCTAACTTGCTGCAGTCCGCAGCTATAATTTTGCCATTGCCTCTAAGGGCATTTTTAAAATATTGTACTATTTTATTCCGCGTACCAACACTGAGAATCAATATATTCATTGATATTCTTCCTTAACACTTAAATTTGTCTGTCAAACCTGCATAACTTATACGGTTAATAAACCTACCACGGTAAATTGTTCCTTCCTCACAATTTAAAGGCCCATGGTATTTACACCTGAAATTCAATCAATTGAAACAACTTTTAACAATATCGATTATCTTATCCTGAACATCTGAAGACATTTTTATATCGCTTGGAAGGCAAAGGCCGCGATAGAAAATATCTTCACTTATACAAATTCCGCTTTTTTCCCCTTTACGGGTAATAATGGGATTATTCTCGT
>CAZIHC010000058.1:0-10234 GCA_964538605.1 uncultured Herbinix sp.
TTTCCTATCATTCCTGAAAGCCCTTTATCAAGCAATAAAGAAGTATATTTGTCCATACGGCTGCTTGTAGTCGGACCGGCTGAACCTATTATTTGTCCTTCTCTTGCCGGAGTCGGTCCCATGTAATAAATTACATTATTTTTTAGTAAAAAGGGCAGTTCTTCTCCTTGCATCAAAGCATCATACATTCTTTTATGGGCAGCATCCCTTGCGGTATATATTATTCCGGTTATATATACATAATCTCCGGCTTTTAATTTTTTTACCTCATCTTTTGATAAAGGTGTCACAATACTTTTTTCCAAAACTATTCCTCGCCTTATCAAAAATTTTTATTTGATTTTAAGCTATTTGATAAAATAATGTCCAAATATGGTTATAAATTAAAACTGCTCTCAATTATTTCTGTTTAATTTTAAAATATATAAACTCTTAAAAAAGATTGCTATAAAATTCTTGTAACATGCCTGTTTACATGGCAACATATATTAACAGCCACCGGAAGCCCCGCAATATGGGTCGGATAAGTCTCTATCTTTACACCAAGGGCGGTTGTCTTACCCCCAAAACCACCCGGCCCGATACCCAATCTATTTATCTCTTCAAGCAATTCTTCTTCCAATTTTCTTATATGAGGAATTTTTGAAGGTTCGTCAAGATTTCGAATTAATGCTTTTTTGGCAAGAAGAGCACACTTTTCAAAACTTCCTCCTATTCCGACACCTACAACTATAGGGGGACATGCATTAGATCCTGCCAATTTAACCGTTTCCAATACGGCTTCTTTTATTCCTTCTACTCCGTCCGACGGTTTCAGCATATATATGCGGCTCATATTTTCACTTCCGAAACCTTTCGGTGCAACCGTTATTTCCAGCAAATTCCCAGGTACAATTTCAAAATGTATTATTCCGGGCGTATTGTCCATTGTGTTTTTTCTGATAATGGGATCCGAAACTACGGATTTTCTTAAATATCCCTCTTTATATCCCTGTCTTATTCCTTCGTTTATGGCTTCTTCCAGAGACCCTCCTTCGACATGTACATCCTGGCCGATTTTAACAAATACAATTGTCATCCCGGTATCCTGACATATGGGAATAAGTTCATTTTCTGCAATATTCATATTCTCACAGAGTTGTCCCAATATCAGTTTACCAAGAGTGGATGATTCATTTTCATACGAATCCCTAATACGGTTACTTACATCAGAAGCCAACTTATAGTTGGCTTCAATGCACATTTCTTTTATATTTGATATGATATCTCCGGTATTTATAATTCTCATTCTATTTATCATCTCCGGTTTTGTCGGCGTCGTCCGAATAAGTTTCTTCATCCATTTCTTTTTCCAGATTTTCTATAACCATATCATCAGACGTGTTCTTGCCGTCATCTCTTACTTTTGCCATACTGGCAACAAAAACATTATCATTGTCTAAATGTATCAATTTAACACCGGAGGTAATTCTTCCGAGAACCGGTATGCCGCTGACCATTAAACGGATAATAATTCCTTCGGTAGTTATAAGCATAATTTCATTTTCTTCGTTAACCGCTTTTACTCCTACTACTTCACCGGTTTTTTCGGTGATCTTATAGCATTTGACTCCCTTACCGGCCCTGTGTTGTACGCTAAATTCATTTATCGATGTTCTTTTTCCCATACCGTTTGCCGATGTGATAAGCAGATACTCTCCCTGACTGTCAAGCTGCATTCCAACTATCTCATCGTCGTCTTCCAGGGTCATTCCTATAACACCGGTCGATGATCTTCCTGTAGGTCTTACATCCTGCTCGTTAAACCTAATGCACATACCGTTTTTTGTTACCAGGAATACATCCTTATTACCGTCGGTTATTTTTACCTCAATTAATTCGTCGTCTTCCCGAAGATTTATGGCAATTAAGCCTGATTTTCTTATGTTCTCATATTCTTTGACGGATGTCTTTTTTACAATTCCTTTTTTTGTTGCCATAAACAGATAACGGTTGTCTTTATATTCCTTAATCGGGATAACAGCCGTTATTTTTTCTTCCGGCATAAGCTGCAACAGATTTATTATAGCCGTTCCTCTTGCCGTTCTTCCGGCTTCCGGAATTTCATATGTTTTCAGGCGATATACTCTTCCTTGATTTGTAAAGAACATAATAAAGTGATGGTTCTTTGCCATGAACAAATCTTCAATAAAGTCTTCATCAATGGTGTGCATTCCTTTTATTCCTTTGCCACCGCGATGCTGACTCTTAAAATTATCTATAGTCATACGCTTTATATAGCCAAGCTTAGTCATGGCAATAAGCATTGTTTCATCCGGAATTAAATCTTCCACCGAAATTTCCGATTCGTCGTAGCTTATCTTTGTTCTGCGCTCATCGCCGTATTTATTTCGAATTAATATAATTTCTTCTTTAATGACTCCCAATAATTTTTTCTCATCGCTAAGTATTGCTTTATATTCGGCAATTTTCTGGGTAAGTTCGGCAAATTCCGCCTCAAGTCTTTCCCTTTCCAGGCCTGTAAGAGAACGAAGTCTCATATCGATAATAGCCTGAGCCTGGATATCAGTAAATGCAAATCGCTCTATCAATCTTTCCTTGGCTTCATTACCGTTTTTTGAATTTCTTATAATATTTATAACTTCATCTATATGATCAAGGGCTTTAAGTAATCCCTGCAAAATATGAGCCCTTTCTTCGGCCTTATTTAAATCATATTTTGTCCTTCTTGTTATAACTTCCTTCTGGTGATCCAGATAATAATTAAGCATCTGGAGAAGGTTAAGTACTTTTGGCTCGTTGTTAACCAAAGCAAGCATTATTACCCCGAAGGTATCCTGCAGCTGTGTATGTTTGTATAACTGATTTAATAAAACATTGGCATTAACATCCCTGCGGATTTCAATTACAATCCGCATACCGTGTCTGTCCGATTCGTCCCTAAGTTCTGTAATACCGTCGACTTTTTTTTCTTTTACAAGCTCGGCAATTTTTTCAATCAGCCTTGCCTTATTTACCATATATGGAATTTCGCTGACAATAATACGGGACTTTCCGTTCGGCAGAGTTTCAATTTCACTCACGGCCCTGACTGTAATTTTTCCTCTTCCTGTTCTGTAAGCTTCTTCTATACCGGTTGTACCGATTATTTCCGCTCCGGTAGGAAAATCCGGACCCTTTACGATATCAAGAATTTCATCTATATCGGTATCCCTGTCTTCTTCTACCCGATTGTCTATTATTCTAACGACAGCATCAATAACCTCCTTAAGGTTATGAGGAGGTATATTGGTTGCCATTCCAACTGCTATTCCTGAGGTTCCGTTTACCAACAGATTCGGAAAACGGGCAGGCAAAACCGACGGTTCTTTCTCAGATTCATCAAAGTTTGGAACAAAATCAACCGTATCCTTATTGATGTCTGCAAGCATTTCCATAGAAATCTTGCTTAATCTGGCTTCGGTATAACGCATGGCCGCAGCGCCGTCACCGTCTACCGATCCGAAGTTTCCATGGCCGTCTATAAGCGGATATCTGGTTGAAAAATCCTGGGCCAGCTTAACTAAGGCCTCGTATATGGAACTGTCACCGTGGGGATGATATTTACCCATGGTATCACCGACTATACGGGCACATTTACGGTGAGGCTTATCAGGACCGTTATTTAGTTCGACCATTGCATACAGAATTCTTCTTTGAACCGGTTTTAATCCGTCCCTTACGTCGGGAAGTGCACGGGATGCTATAACAGACATGGCATAATCTATATAAGATTTTTCCATTGTCTTTTTTAGATCCACGTCCTGCACTTTATCGAAGATATACTCGTCCATTATTTTTTCCTCCGTTTTCAATCTCTGCCGGGATAATACTATATAATTTTCCGATCTCTTACAAAACTCCGCACCTTAATGTTTTCTTTAATCATTGACTACCCAAATACATCCCGTTTATTATATATCCAGGTTGCGTACATATTTTGCATTCGCTTCGATAAATTCTCTTCTGGGCTCGACTTTGTCACCCATAAGTGTAGTAAATGTCATATCTATTTCCGAAGATTCGTTTTCATCCATAGTAACCCTAAGCAATATCCTTTTTTCCGGATCCATCGTTGTATCCCACAGCTGTTCGGAATTCATTTCTCCGAGTCCCTTATATCTTTGAATCCTTACGGAATTATCCCTTCCCAGCTCATTCAAGATTTTATTTAATTCATCATCGCTGTAAGCATAACGGATAGTATTCCCCTTTTCAATTTTATACAAAGGGGGCTGTGCCATATAGACATGGCCTCTTTTAATAAGCTCAGGCATAAATCTGTAGAAAAATGTGAGCAATAAAGTAGCAATGTGGGCTCCGTCAACGTCCGCATCAGTCATAATTATAATCTTATGATAACGTAATTTTGAAATATCAAAGTCATCCGATATTCCTGTACCGAATGCCGTTATCATAGCTTTTATTTCTTCGTTTTCCAGAATCTTATCAAGTCTCGCCTTTTCAACGTTTAAAATTTTTCCCCTTAACGGAAGTATTGCCTGGGTTGCTCTTGACCTGGCTGTTTTTGCGGACCCTCCCGCAGAATCACCCTCAACCAGGAAAATTTCACATTTTGTGGGATCTTTTTCCGAACAATCTGCCAATTTACCCGGAAGACCTGATCCTTCCAAAGCGGTTTTTCTTCTTGTAAGTTCTCGTGCTTTTCTTGCGGCTTCTCTGGCTCTCTGGGCTAAAATAGCTTTTTCACATATTATTCTTGCAACAGACGGATTCTGCTCCAGATAATAGGTAAGCTGTTCGCTTACTATACTTTCCACAGCTCCTCTTGCTTCACTGTTTCCTAATTTTTGTTTAGTCTGTCCTTCAAATTGGGGTTCCTGAATCTTAATGCTTATAATTGCAATAAGGCCTTCCCTGATATCTTCACCGGACAGATTTGCTTCGTTGTCTCTTAAAAATTTCTGACTTCTGGCATAATCATTTAAGGTTTTTGTCAGTGCATTTTTAAAGCCTATCAAATGGGTGCCGCCTTCAGGTGTAGTTATATTATTGACAAAACTGTAACACCCTTCAACGTATGTTCTGTTATGCTGCATTGCAACTTCTACATAAACATTGTCTTTTGTACCTTCACAGTAAATAATATCCGGATACAGGGGATCCTTATGGCGGTTAAGGTATTTTACATACTCCTTTATGCCGCCTTCATAGTGAAATTGCTTTTCTAAAAGATTTTCTTCCCTAAGATCCCTTAAGATAATTTTTATACCTTTTGTCAAAAAGGCTATTTCTCTCAGTCTTTGCTTTAATGTTTCATAGTCAAAAACTGTTTCCTCAAATATTTCCTTATCGGGAAGAAAAGTAACCTTAGTTCCCCTGCGGTCGGTTTCTCCCAGTTCTTTAAGTTTTGATACCGGCTTTCCTCTTTCATAACGCTGCCAGTATTTTTTTCCGTCAATGCATATTTCAACTTCCAGCCACTCCGACAGGGCATTAACAACACTTGCTCCTACACCATGCAAGCCTCCGGATACCTTATATCCTCCGCCTCCGAACTTTCCGCCGGCATGGAGTATGGTAAATACCACTTCAACTGCCGGAATTCCCGCTTTGTGATTAATCCCAACAGGTATACCACGGCCGTTATCCGTTACAGAAACGGAATTGTCTTTATTTATTTCAACTACTATGGTATCACAAAAACCGGCTAAAGCTTCATCAACCGCATTATCGACGATCTCGTAAACCAAATGATGCAATCCTTTGGAGGAGGTGGATCCTATATACATACCTGGCCTTTTTCTTACGGCCTCTAACCCTTCCAATATTTGTATTTGATCCGCACCGTATTCATAATCCATTTCTGTTCACTCCATTCCTCCTGATAAAATTTCAGTATCTATAATTTTATGGTTATTATCCGTTTGTCGTAACTAATTTTCACAGATAACGCTTCCTTTAACCACATGAAAAATTTTATTGTATGTAAATCTGTGATTAATAAATTCTTCCAATCCCGTACATGTAACTATAGTTTGTATGTCTCCGATGCTGTCAAGCAAATGATTTTGTCTGTTTCTGTCAAGTTCAGACAAAACATCATCAAGTAATAAAACCGGATTTTCTTTTATTACTTCTTTTACCAACTGAATTTCAGCCAATTTTAAAGATAAGGCAGACGTTCTTTGCTGCCCCTGGGATCCGTATTTTCTGATATCGATATTATTAAATAAAAAGGACATGTCGTCCCTGTGGGGTCCAACGTTGGTCATTTTTAATATTAAATCCCGTTCCAGTGAATGTCTTAATTTATCTTCAAACTCATCCGTTCTTACATTCGGTTCGTATTTAAGAATTAGTTCTTCTTTTCCTCCGGTTAGCTTGTTATGTATGGAATATATAAGATCATTAATTTTCTTTATAAAGGAATTTCTAGTATCAATTATTACGCTTCCATGCTCTATAAGTTTTAAATCCCAAATATAGAGTGTGTCTAACAGGCTTTTGTTAAGACTTATTTGCTTTAGCAAATAATTTCTTTGAGCCAAAGCTTTATTATAATTCGTTAAATGATACATGTATATTTTATCCAACTGACACAATTCCAAATCCAAAAATCGTCTTCTTTCCCCGGGTCCATTTTTAATAATATTCAAATCTTCCGGAGAAAAAAACACAAGGTTGAGCATACCGAATAATTCCCCTTGTCTTTTTATGGGAATTCCGTCGATCGCTACCCCTTTGGTTTTATTTTTCTTTAAATGCATGTCTATTCTGTGGGATACCTGATTCTTCTCGATGTTAATTCTTATATGGGCTTCATCTTTGTTGAAACGTATTATTTCACTGTCTTTGCTTCCTCTGTGAGATTTGGTGGTTCCTCCGAGATAAATTGCTTCAAGAATATTTGTTTTTCCCTGGGCATTTCCCCCATATAAAATATTGATACCTTTGTCAAAAACTATTTCAAGATGCTCAAAATTTCTGTATTCTTTAAGTTCCAATGATTTAACTATCATTTTTGCACCAACGTTTCTATTAAGCGCAGGTTCCCTTTAACCGGATTCATTGCTTATTTTATAATTTTTACTGTTTGCCCGTTAAATTCCACAATATCTCCGTCATGAAGTTTTTTTCCTCTTTGAGTTTCCGTCTGGTTATTTACCTTAACCATCCCGTTTTGAATCACATTCTTTGCTTCCGCACCGGATTTTACAAGTCCGGCAGCTTTTAATGCCTGTCCCAGCTTTATAAAATCGTCCCTTAAATTTATTTCCAGCATATATACCTCTTTTCATTTTACAGAAAATTAACGGTTTGATTATTTTTCAAAATAGGCATAATTAAAGGTCACTTTTTATTGATTAACTTTATACCACAATAAAAAGTCCTTCATAAGGTTATTATTTCCACTTTTTAAAAAATTATGATGCTACATTTATATTGACAGGCAATATTAAATATATATAAGACTGTTCCTCATCTCTGATAAAACAAGGAGCCTTAGGGTTAATTAAATAAATATCAACAGTCTCATCATCTATTACTCTTAAAGCATCCATTAGATATTTTGGGTTGAAGCCAATTACGATTTCCTTACCCTCCATTTCAATATCTATATCTTCCTTCATGGATCCTATTGAAGTGTTAATATTAAGTTCAAAGTTATTGTCTTTGATTCTTAAAATAATCGGCTTTTTGTCTGTTTCCCTGATTAAAAGCGATGCTCTTTCTATACAGCTAAGCAGTTCTTTTTTATTAATCTTTACTTTAGTTTCATAATCACTTGATAACATCTGGTCAATTCTGTAGTATTCTCCTTCAATCAGCCTGGTGACAACGACAGTATCGTCAAATTCGAACAAGGCATGTTTGTCCGTAAAGTATATATTAACCAGGGAAGAAGTTTCTCCGGATAATATTTTGCTTATTTCATTCAGAGTCTTTCCGGGTATTATAACTTTTTTGTCATCGTATTCATCTTTCAAAGTAATCTTGCGTATAGATATTCTATGGCCGTCTAGAGATATTACTCTTAATTCATTTTTCTTAATTTCAAATAATTCTCCGGTCATTATCTTGTTGCTTTCATTATCTGAAATAGAAAAAACCGTCTGCCTTATTACTTCTTTCAAAGTAAACTGAGACAGAATAAGGGGATTTTCTTTTTCAATTTCAGGAAGGGACGGAAATTCTTCGTCGGATCTTCCGACTATGGAGAATTTTGCTTTTTCACATATGATTTCTGTTACACAATTTTCATCAGTCGAAATACTTACTTCGTTTTCCGGAAGCCTTCTTACTATTTCGGAAAATATCTTTGCATTTAAAGCAACCATTCCCTCTTCTATTATGTTTCCTTTTACCTTTGTTTCTATACCAAGTTCCATATCGTTAGCAGTCAGTCTTATGCTTAAATCACTCGCTTCTATAATCAAACATTCCAGAATAGGCATGGTTGTTTTTGCCGGTACAGCTTTAAGTACAATATTAACACTATTCAACAGGTCAGATTTTTGGCATTTTATTTTCATATGTGAATAAACTCCTTCCCAGTTTTATAAATATATAAATAAAAGATTTTTAGAAGTCTTAGTAATATGCGCGGTTGATTTGTTGATATCCGGTCGGACACCCGATAAATCAAAGGTTTCGGAAAATGATAACCGTGTAAATAAATAAAAAAACCAATGTGGAAAGGAATATCTTTTAATAACATTCCAAAAACTTGAAGTTAATAACTCACAAACAATGAACAGCATATCAACTGGTTGTCAACATTTTATAAACGATTTATTCGGGATTAATTTTTTTAATAAGAACATCAATAGTGTTATGTAATGAAGGATCTTTTCTCATATCGCTTTCTATTTTATCGTAGCCATGAAGAATGGTAGAATGATCCCTGTTGCCCAGAGCTTTTCCGATATCGGTAACAGACAAATCGGTTAAGCGGCGGCACAAATACATAACAATCTGACGCGGATATGAAACAACCCTGCTTCTGTCTTTGGAATAAATATCAGAAGAGCTGATATTATAATGCTCAGCAACTATATCTACTATAAGTTCAGGAGTTATGATTTTTTTCTCATTGGGAGAAATAATATCCTGCAAAGCCTCTTTTGCAAGTTCAAGGTTAAGTTCCCGTTTCTTTAAGCGGGAAAAGGCAACAACCTTGGTAAGGGCTCCTTCAAGCTCTCTGATATTGGATTTTATATTTGTAGCAATATATTTAAGTACTTCTTCATTAATACTGTAACCGTCCAATTCTTCCTTCTTTTTTAATATGGCCATTCTGGTTTCATAGTCAGGAGACTGGATGTCGGCCATCAGACCGTGTTCAAACCTGGAACGAAGCCTGTCCTCTAAAGTAAGCATCTCCTTCGGGGGACGGTCACTGGAAATAATAATTTGCTTTTTTGCTTCATGCAAAGTATTAAAAGTATGGAAGAACTCTTCCTGAGTACTTTCCTTTCCTATGATAAACTGAATATCGTCAATTAGAAGAATGTCAATATTACGATATTTTTCCCTGAACTGTGCAGTGGTTTTTTTCTGAATTGCATCTATAAGTTCGTTGGTGAATTTTTCACTTGTAACATATAAAACCTTTGTATCCGGGTTCTGATTTAAAACAAAATGAGCTATGGAATGCATTAAGTGCGTTTTTCCAAGTCCGACTCCTCCGTAAATAAAAAGAGGATTGTATATTTCACCTGGATTTTCAGCAACAGCTAATGCGGCTGCTCTTGCAAACTCATTGTTTCCGCCGACTACAAAGGTATCGAATGTATATCTGGGATTTAAGAATGTAGGAATATTCTTCTTATTATTTGAACTGGACAATCCCTTATTTTTGTCTAAGGAATCCAACTGACTGGCAAGAACAAATTTTAAGTCATAAGGTTCGTTCATAATTTCTTCGATTGATACCTTTAGCAGCAATTCGTATTTGTTACGTATATGTTCATAACCGAAATGTCCGATCTTCTCGTCATTTATAACAATAGTAATGACATTATCCTGTACGTCATATACTTTCAATGGCTTGAGCCATGTATTATATGACACATTGGTAATGCCATATTCAGAAACCATATATTCTAATATTTCATCCCATTTTTCTTCTATTATACTTTTCATTGCAGCCTCCATAGATACTCACATATAATTATATTATAACAATTTTTTTAAATTTTCAATGGTTATTATACCACATAAAATTTTT
>CAZIHC010000059.1:0-10234 GCA_964538605.1 uncultured Herbinix sp.
TTGAGTCACTTCTTTTTTATCATGTTTGGGCAATTAATTTTACAACTTACCTCTTCTAAAACACAGCAAACTACACAAATTATTCATTATTTTGCATGACCCTGTTTTTTTATCATATTTACTATCTGATCAACAACATTCCTGCAAAGTTCCTCGGTTTTTGCTTCAGCCATAACACGGATTACCGGTTCGGTTCCACTTTCCCTTACAATAATCCTGCCGTCATTGCCAAGTTCCTTGCCAAGCCTTTCAATGAGTTCGCATACTGCCGGATCACCCATAGCAGCCTTTTTATCTTTTACCCTTACATTTTCCAAAACTTGCGGGAAAATATGCAGGTCCTTGCAAAGTTCGGACAACTTTGCTTTACTCTCCAGCATTACCTCCATAATCTTTAAAGAAGTAAGGATACCGTCTCCGGTAGTTGCGTGTTTTGAAAAAATAATATGGCCGGACTGTTCCCCTCCGATTGTATGTCCGTTAGCCAGCATGTTTTCATAAACATATTTATCCCCGACCTTGGTCTTCTCATATCGGATGCCTTTTTTGTCCAAAGCCTTATAAAGGCCCATATTTGACATAATAGTCGTAACTACGGTATTATTGGCCAGGTCATTTCTGTCTTTCATATACACACTGCACATATACATAATGTGATCGCCTGTAATAACATTTCCTTTTTCGTCTACGGCAAGACATCTGTCGGCATCACCGTCATATGCAAAGCCTACGTCTAAATTATTCTCAATTACAAACTTTTGTAAACCTTCAATATGAGTCGAACCGCAATTTCTGTTAATATTGGTTCCGTCCGGCTCTCCGTTTATAACATAAGTTTTGGCTCCTAAGGCATCGAATACTCCTTTAGCTATAGAAGTTGCAGATCCGTTTGCCAGATCCAAACCGATTCTTTTTCCTTCGAAAGAACGGGTTGCAAGCGAAATCAGGTATCCGATATACCGGTTTCTGCCCATGGCATAATCCACAGTCTTCCCTATGTTTTCTCTGGTTGCAAGAGGTATGGAGTCCTCTTTACTGTCTATGTATGCTTCAATTAATTCTTCCACTTCCGCTTCCAGTTTATGCCCATTCCTGTTTATTATTTTTATTCCGTTATCATAATAAGGATTGTGGCTTGCAGAAATCATAATCCCGCAGTCAAATCCTTCCGTTCTTACCACATAAGATACGCTGGGTGTAGTGGTTACATGAAGCAAATATGCATCTGCGCCACTGGCAGTAAGTCCGGCCACCAAAGAATACTCGAACATATAACTTGATCTTCTGGTATCTTTTCCGATAACAATTTTTGCTTTATGATCTTTCCCATAATAATGTCCCAAAAATCTTCCCACTTTATAAGCATGCTCCACGGTCAGATCAACATTGGCTTCTCCACGAAATCCATCCGTTCCAAAATATTTACCCATGATTAAAAATCCTTTCTTAATTTTGATTTGTAAAATAGTTATAAATATATATATGCCGATACAAGTAGTCAATTGCATTGCCAAAGTGCTATTTCGCCACTATTTTAACATATGCCAATCTTGTTTGAAAAGAAAAAAAATAAAAACGGTATCGGTCATAAACCGACACCGCTTTACGACATATTTTATTAATTTCAATTATTGCTGTTGTCCTGATTGGCCTGCCATAGCTTGTTCCTGCTGACGGATCATACGTCTAACCATTTCACCGCCGATTGATCCGTTCTGTCTGCTTGTTAAATCACCGTTATAACCCTGTTTTAAAGGAATACCAAGCTCGTTGGCAACCTCCATCTTAAAACGATTGAGAGCTTCTCTTGCTTCAGGAACTTCTACTCTGTTAGTACCAGTGTTATTGTTGTTAGCCATAATTTTCACCTCCGTCATGATTATCAAAGCATACAAGCAACAAAATCAACTTTGTAGGTTCAGCGGTTATATCTATATCGCTTTAGGTGTTATATCACCTTTGGTGATTTAATTCCTGTCGGCTAATCATCTTAGATGATTATCACCATTTCATCACCGGATGATTTACCGTCTTTTGATGTTTTAGCCGTTCATGCAATATCATCTTAAAACGGTTTATCATCACAAGATTCAATCATCCGATAATTTATCACCGTAAATTATTTAACTTTGTGTGATTAATTATTATCGTAAGATTATTTAATATCGTTAGAAGATCTATCATCGTATGATGATTTATCACCGAAAGGTATTTTGTCCCAGCCGGGTTAATTTCACCGAAGGTGATTTTTCACCTTATGCGATTAGTAACCGCAAGTGAATTTTGTTTTTGTATTGCCTGTAATCATATTGTTTACAGAGATTGAAAATATTATTATGGTAATTATTGTCGTTATAACCAACCCTTATGAAATTTAAAATTGTTTTAATTTACCGAAATAACCAGAATTTTAGGATATCCGAAAGCAATTTCCACTCCTTTCCCTTCATCGGCGGCATACACTAAGCTCTCAGCCAACTCCCCTGCATAATAAGAAATAATTTCCTTATCAATACTGCGAAAAGCCGGTATTATGTCAGCCAGTTTCTTTTTGCTCCGATTTATTTTGTACATAATCTTCATAACAGCTTTTGATTTATGTACGCCGCTTACTCCGGCTGTTATTATAA
Organism: uncultured Herbinix sp.; assembly: GCA_964538605.1. Classification (GTDB taxonomy): domain Bacteria; phylum Bacillota; class Clostridia; order Lachnospirales; family Lachnospiraceae; genus Mobilitalea. Next base: position 2,631 of record CAZIHC010000059.1, read on the forward strand.
AATTTTTGCACACTTCGCTGGGTAAGTAATAGTATCCGTATTCAATAGTATCTTCCAGCGATATGTCGTCTATTAAATGTGTTTTATCCATTTATTTGCCTCCTTATTATATTTGATATAAAATAAACGAAGTTATTGTAAATATATTCCATTTTCATATATTTGTCAACATTTTTTACTAAATTTGCAATAAAATTTATCAAATAACGACCTATATTCTTAGTAAAGGAGGAATTTTTTAGAATATAGATGAAAAACAACAAAATAACAGAGTATTCCAAACAACAACCAAATAAATTGTGTTGTTTATAGAATACTCTGTTATATAAAAATTATTAATTTACTTTAGATAATTTAATAATATTGCGGTTTTTATCAGTTATCTCCGTTTACGGCATCTATATGGGACTGCCACAAAGTCTGAACATATTCAATACATTCCTTAGGAGTTCTTGCACCCGCATCCAAAGGATATGTAATAGCACCGTAATCAAGGCCGGGTATCATAGAAAGTAAGGATATCGTACCGTGCCCGGGTTCATAGAATAAAGGCAGGGTTTCTTCTACAGCCCTTGCATCTCGGAACAAAGGATAGTAATAAGTCTTCCAATCCTCATCCTCATATCCCGGAGTAGTTTCGGTATACAGGTTATATGCAAAAGCTATGTCTTCTGCTTTTTCCTTATCCAAAGTAACCGGCATTGCATATACATTTTCCATGAATACCGTCATCATTTCTCCCTTAGGTCCTTTCGGGAAAATTACAAAGCCCCAGTCATCTTCCATGTCGGCCCATGTGCTTACTTTGTACTGCTCTGCAACCTGCATAGCAACTTTTCCGTCATGGAATTGTTCAATAAACCAGTCCCAATTGGAGTCAGGAGGCTGAGGCATATGATAGCCTTTTTCATATAAGCTGTATCCCCATTCCAATGCTTCAAGGAAGTTCTCTTCTCCTGTTGCATTGTAGAACTTGCCATTCTCATAACCAATAAATTTTGCATTGTTGGAGAATACGCAACCTCTGAAAAAGTCTTTGGAGAAGCTGGCAAGTCCATATACATCGGGTATTCCGTCGTTGTCAAGATCGCGGGTGTTCCTTCTTGCCAAATCTTCAAATGCCTCCCATGTCCATTCGCCACTGGCCTGCAAATTGTAAGGAAGATCGGGATCAATTCCGGCTTCTTCAAACAATCTCTTGTTCCAGAATACACCAAGTCTCGGCTCCATCCTTCCGGTTGCCATTCCGTATATATGTCCGTCCTTGGTTGTCATATCCATTACATATTTATTCCATTTTTCCTTGCTGAAATCAAAGCTCTCCAAGGTATCCAAAGGATATAAAAGCCCCTGTTGGAAAGGTGCTGCCAAATGCTCCGCATGAAGTACAAATACGTCGGCAGCCGGATCGCCTGACATTATTGATGTAACAATAATTTCCTGATATTCGTTAAATGTACCGAGATTTTGACGGGTTATGGTGAAGTTATACTTCTCCATTATTTCTTCCCTATACCTTAAGGTATCCTCTTCCATTTTGGTCTTCGGCTCCGGATTGGGATCCGTGGTCCACCAGTCGCCGATAACAATATTAATTCCCTTAAGATCTCTTGCAGGCTCCTCTGTAGGAGTCGGTGTAATTTCCTCTTCTTCTCCATCCTCCTTAGCTGCAGGTACCGTTGTAGGTGCTGCAGGAGAACCCGTATCAACCGGTTCATCCTTCTTGCTGCATGCCGTAAACATAAATAACAGCATGGAGCAAATCAAAATAAGCCCCAATAATCCAGTCAATTTGCTTTTCATAATTATACCCCCTTTTGCATTAGTAAATATATTTTACCATAATTATGGGATAAATGGAATATATATATAGAAAATCCTTATTTTGGAAGTCGATTATGCTTAATCTAATATCATCCCTTAACCGGTTTATCTGGGGTCTTCCTATGCCGGTCCTGTTATTTGGTGTTCACATATACTTCAGCATATTTTTAAAAGGGATTCAAAGGCATATCGGTAAGGCCATAAGCTTGTCCGTTAAGCCGGATGACGGTGCCGAAGGAGATATCAGCGCCTTTGCAGCACTGGCTGCGACATTGGCAGCCACCATAGGAACAGGCAATATAGTCGGTGTATCAACCGCTGTTGCCCTTGGAGGCCCCGGAGCCATATTCTGGTGCTGGCTGACGGGACTTTTAGGTATGGCCACTTCATACGCCGAATGTTACCTGAGCGTTTTATATCGTAAGAAAACCGAAGACAATTCATATATCGGTGGTCCAATGTATGCAATGGAGTATGGCATGAATAAAAAGTGGCTGGCTAAGATTTTCGCTTTCTTTACCTTAATTGCCTCTTACGGGGTCGGTTGCTCCACTCAGGCAAGAGCAGTCACAGAAACAGCCCATACCCTATGGGGACTTCCCGAATATTTGGTGGGAATTGCGATAGCCGTTATAGTTGGCCTGGTTATTATAGGCGGCATTAAAGCCATAGGCAAAATATGTACCAAGCTGGTTCCTGCTATGGGGTTCTTCTATCTTTTTTCATGTATCATTATTCTTTTCATAAATCGCAAATTTCTGCTGCAGAGCTTGCAGATAATAATTTATTCAGCCTTTCATCCTGCAAAGCTTCCTGCTGCCGTCGCCGGTGGCTTTATCGGAGGTAGTGTAAAAGCTGCTGCCAGATATGGAATAGCCAGAGGTTTATTTACAAATGAAGCAGGTCTGGGGTCTGCAGCAATTGCGGCAGCCGGCGCCAAAACTTCCCATCCTTCAAAACAGGCTTTGGTATCCATGAGCGCCACCTTCTGGGATACTGTTGTCATGTGTGCTATAACAGGGCTTGTAATAGTAACAAACATCTTAAAAAACCCCTTGTCTACCGAAGGCTACTCTATGGCAGAACTAACAACCGCCGCCTTTGCCAGTCTGCCTTTCGGCAGGAGTATCCTGGGTTTATCCTTAATTGCTTTTGCGGTTGCAACCTTAATCGGCTGGTCATATTTCGGCGAAAAAGCTGTTGAATACCTGTTTGGCAAATCCGGCATCAATACTTACCGCTTATGTTATATTGTTATGATTTTTATCGGCTCGGTAATGTCGCTTAAACTGGTTTGGGAACTGACCGATTTTGTTAATGCTTTAATGGCCTTTCCCAACCTGATATGTCTTATCTCATTAAGACAGAAAATATTGCCCTATGACAAACATACTATAAAACAATAACATAAATAAAATAATAACTTAAAGCCAATAAACATATTTATCCGTATGTTTATTGGCTTTACATCTATAACCTTTGATTTAATTATAATGACGGTATACCACCCGGCCTGCCATCTCTTTTGCTGTTTTTTCGTCAACTAACTTTTTAATAATAGCCAGGGCAAAATCTATGGCGGTGCCTAAACCTCTGGATGTTATTATATTGCCGTCTATTACCACATCATCATAAAGCACGGTACTTCCCGTAAGTTCATTTTCACATCCGGGATAGCAAGTTGCCTTTTTACCCTCCAATAAGCCTTTGTTTCCCAATATGGTCGGTGCGGCACATATTGCGGCCATATTTTTACTTTCACTGTGGAACTTTCTTAACAGCTTGTCCAGTCCTTCGTGTTTCATCAAATTAATTGTTCCTGGCAATCCTCCGGGCAAAACCAGCATATCCGCATCATCAAATTTTGCATCTTCAAATAAAACATCTGCCATAACACTTATTTGATGGGACCCGGTAACCTGAAGACTTCCCGTTATGGATACCATATTTATCTCTATTTGCGCTCTTCTTAGTAAATCAACCACTGTCAATGCTTCTATCTCTTCAAAACCTTCTGCAAGAAAAATATATACCTTTCCCATAATTTCCCTCCTTGAGTTATTATAAACTAATTATAATGGAAGGGGCATCCATATGCAATATTATTGACCGACTTAAGCAATTTCCTTTTTCTCCTGCTATATAAGAATGCCCCTTCCAAATCTGTTTTATTAATCAGTTTAAAATCATCAGGCTAGATACGCCCACGTTTTTAAGTGTGAACATTGGCCTGCAGCATGAATTCTTTTTAGACAGGCTTACGGGGCAAACTTCCAGTACATAGCAATCATCATATGGGACATTAAATTCAAAACAACCGCATGTACCAAGCTTTTGGCTGTGTAACAAAATTTTACCTTCGTTACGGACTTTATAGAGATTTACCTTATATTCGTGATGAAAGTTACAGCCGCATCCCCAAATACATCCGAATATTTTCCCTACTTCAATTTTACAGTCATTTACCTTTTCCCTTACCATAATCCTTCTATATATTACCCTGGTTTTTGACCTGGGGCAAGGAACAGGCACTCTAACGGGATATGGCCTGTATTCTATCCGCGTTTCCGGACAAGGAAGACAGGGTTCAGGTTGTGGGCAGGGAGGACAAGGTTCTGGTTCAGGGCAAGGCTCAGGCTGCGGACAGGGCGGGCAGGGTTCGGCTTCGGGGCAAGGTTCAGGCTGCGGACAAGGCGGGCAGGGTTCGGCTTCGGGGCAAGGTTCAGGTTGCGGACAGGGCGGACAGGGTTCGGCTTCAGGGCAAGGCTCAGGCTGCGGACAGGGTTCAGATTCGGGACAAGGAGGACACTCTGATATCGGTTGTACAGATGGCGTCGGAAGTACAGGTTCAGGCTGCGGCACTTCCGGTTCAGGTTCTTGCCCAGGTGCAAAAGGAACGTTTTCGCAAATTACACCACCGACAAATGGATACAGATGAAATTCAAAACCACTGGCAGTATTTACCGCAAAAGATCTAAATGCGGCATTGCCGCTTACATGCCCTCCTGTCCTGTGCGCATGAAACATTGCATTCGGAGCAAGAATGCTTCCCCATATGGCCGCAGGAACCTCCATATATATATTTGTGGCATCCTCAAATACATATAATGTACGGTTTGCCAGACGCTGGGACCCCCACAAGCCATACTGAATATGAGCATTGTTACCGGTTCTTAATATAACAATTGCAATACTTCCATCGGGAATTTCAAACCTTATTTCTTTATTAAGAATTCCGTTAGGTCTTGCATCAATAACAAAAACATTTTGTACAGGGTCGTTGCCCTGAAGTATATTTTCATGAAAACGTTCCGTTACGGTTCCGTTAGGCATAAGCCGTGTAATGCATTCATGAAAATATTGCATGCTTTCTCTGGCTTCTCTGAAAAATCCGTTTACATCCGCTCCTATTCTTTGGGCCGGAATATAACGGGGTACATCGTAACTTGAAATAGCATAATGAGTGCCTCTGTCACTTGGAGTCCAGTACGGGCTTCCGCCCTGTGCCTGGTACAGTTCTTTTAAAATCTGCAACTGATCGGCCGTGCCGTCTTTTCTTATCATATAAGTACTTCCGTTTGCCGCCCGGAAAGTTCCACCTGCCACAACATGGCCGATAACAACCAGCGGTCCCTGCATGGATACATTTCTACCTACCAGAAACCTGACCGAATTCGGGCTGTAACCTGTCCCTACAAGATTACCGTCATTGCCGAAAGCAAGACTTAATCCTCTTGAACTTACAAAATCTCTTCCTACAGCAAAAGCCCCTTTTGTATCTATAATATTATTGGCATCTTCAAAAACGATAGCATTAAAATTTACAGCAATCCCAAAAGGCTGTCCTGCTATGTCATACCAATTTATATCCTCATATGGAATTCCGGCATAGGACAGTTGGCCGTTTCTTTGATTGTTAAGCATGACTTCCTCCTTGAAATGCAAGCAAATGCACTCTCAATTCAGTTTATTCATAAAAAGAATATTAGTGCAGGAATTTTGCCTGATTCTCAAGAAGTTTATGAATTTTTATATTATTAAAATCGGATTTTTCATGTTTGTTACTATAAAAATGTCTGGCGACATAAGAAGATTTCTACAATAAATTTATCAATTAAAAAGGGGTCTACGGTATTTCCGTAACCCCTTTATGCAACTTATTGAACAGATAATATTAGGCCAGATCGCTGTTATCGGTTTTTTCTCCGATATAAAGCTTGACTTTGTCTATTCTTTTATGTTTGACGCTCTCTAGCTTAAAAACCAGATTATCAATTTCAATGGTTCTGTCATCCTCTTCTTTTGGTATGAATCCGATCTTATCAATCAGAAAACCGGATATGGTGTCATAATACTCCGAATAAAGGTTCAAATCAAGTTCGCTGTTTAATTCTTCTATTGTGACCAGCCCGTCAACAAGATACGTATTCGCATCCAGTTGCTTTATTTTTTCGTTGTCCGGATCATATTCGTCTTCAATATCGCCCATTACTTCCTCTACCAGATCTTCCATGGTAACGATACCTTCAAAACTTCCGTATTCATCTATCAAGATCGCAATCTGCTTTTTGGACTGCTGAAGTTCTTTGAGTAATTCTCTTATAAATTTACTGTCCGGAACAAAGTAGGGTTTACGAAGAATAGATCTTATATCTACATTTGTTAAACCGACCTTTACGGCTTCTTTCAGGAAATCTTTTATAAACAAAATACCGATAATATTGTCTATATCTTCTTCATAAACAGGGATTCTGGAGTACTTTGCCTCCAAAAGTTCATCTATATATTCTTCCAACGGTTCGGCAATATCTATGGCAAATACATTGATTCTCGGAGTCATGATTTCCTTAGCCATTTTATCGTCAAATTCCATTATAGAATCTATCATTTCCATTTCATCTTCATTTAGCACTCCGTTGGCTTGTCCTTCCCTGACCAGGGACCTGATCTCTTCTCTCGACAGCATTTCTTCAGTATTGCCCTCATTCATACCGAAAGGCCTGGTTACCAAATTGGTCGACAATGTTAATAATTTTATAAAAGGCGATGCTATCTTTGCAATAATACTGATGGGCCTTACACAAAATAGGCTGAATGCTTCCGGTTTATGCAGTGCAACCCTTTTCGGAACCAATTCTCCGAACACCAATGTAAAATATGACAATATTAAAGTTACGCCAAAGAATGCAATTTTATCACCATATGCAATGCCTATGCTTTCGAGCCATTCTCCTAACGGTCCGGATAAACCGGTTGCCGCAGAAGCACTGGAAAAGAATCCCGCCAGGGTAATTGCAACCTGTATTGTTGATAAGAACTTTGTCGGTTCATCCAAAAACTTAAGCACCAAGTTCGCGCTTTTCTTACCGTCTTCGGCCAATTTACGTATTTTTGATTTGTTGACAGATACCATTGCCATTTCGGCACCGGCAAAAAATGCATTTGTAAGAGTCAGTGCCGCCAATATAAGCAGTTGAATACCTATATTATTTTCGTCTGGGTCGTCTTCCATTATCTTTCCTCCAATTAAACAGGACAGCATATTTGATTTTACAAGCTTTTAAAGCAAATACCCGTCCACTAATTTTTCTAATTTTTATTATGCAGAAAATATTATAGCATATTCAACCAAAAAAAACATTAAATTTATATAAAATTAACATAATCGTGAAAATAAATAATTTATATTATGGAAGATTACGCCGATAAACCGTAGCCGATACTATTTTGGGCAGTCGTATGTTATACCGATTGTTATTTTATATGTTTTGTAATATACT
>CAZIHC010000060.1:0-10080 GCA_964538605.1 uncultured Herbinix sp.
TATGGTTCCTTTCTGAGTTCCTCCCATAATAGGTTTAATATTTAATGCATTGGCTATAAGAGCCTTAAGGTTGCTTAGTCTTCCGCTCTTTCGCAAATTATCAAGATTTTCAAGAACAAATTTTGTCTTCATTTCCGAGCGGAATACTTTAACCTTCTCCACAATATCATTAAATAAATGCCCTTGCTGTATCAGTTCCCTGATCTTCATGGCAATTAAAGCCTGACCCACGGAAGCACTTCGTGAGTCAATTACTTCTATATTCTTGTCGGGATTCTCCTCAAGATATAAGTTTTTCGCCAACATGGCACTGTTGTATGAACCGCTTAACTCGGACGATACTGTAACTACATAGGTATCGCCTTCATTGTTAAATTCCTTCATATAATCTTCCGGAGAAGGGCATGCGGACTTGGGACTTATTTCGCTTTCTTTCATCGCCCTAATAAACTCTTTTTGATCAAAATTAACACCGTCCGCAAAAACTTTATCGCCAACCGTTAAAGTTACGGGAATTATTTTATAACTCGGGTCTTCTATAAGGGACTTCGGTAAATCTGTACCGCCGTCTACTAAAATTCTATATTTCATACTTTTCCTCCATTCAATATTACCAAACCAATAATATCACATAATAATATATTCTCAACTATATCTTATTTTCTTTTTTCTTCCTGATGTAGTATTTATTACTATATGATATAGTATATGATTTAATAATTCAAGAGGTATTTGCAATTTTTATTATTTTATTCAAGGGGTCAGATTATTCAAAATTTATTTTATTGCCTCAAGAATGGATGATGCAATTCTTTCCAGAGATTGTTGCCTGCTTACCGCACCGATATTGAAGGCTACTTTAGGCATACCGTAAACAACCGATGAACTTTCATCCTGACCGATTGTATAGGCACCGCTCTTTCTCATTGAAAGAAGGCCCTTAGCTCCGTCATATCCCATCCCCGTGAGAATAACTCCGATAGCCTCATTTCCTGCTTCCTTAGCCACGGATTCAAACAGGACATCCACCGACGGACAATGGCCGTTTACCTTATCTCCTGTAAAGCATTCCACCTTGTATCTGCCGGATCTTTTTTTTATTATCATATGCTGGTCACCCGGAGCTATCAATACCTTGCCCCGTTCAACATAGTCACCGGTTTTTGCTTCTTTTACCTCAAGATTTGTTGATTTATTCAGTCTTTCCGCAAACATTCCGGAAAAAACCGGAGGTATATGCTGGACAATTACTATGCCGGGAACTGTAGACGGTAATTCTTTTAATATTTTGTATATAGCATCCGTTCCTCCTGTGGAGGCTCCTATTGCTATTATTTTGTTGGGATTATAATTTTCATATATCCTGTTTAAACCCATCCCCTGCTTTTCTTTTTCCAGCACAACCTTGGCATTTGCTGCAACCTTTATTTTTTCAACCAAATCTTTTATGAAATTATCAAAATTTTGCCTGCCTATACCCGGTTTTACAACAAAATCTACCGCACCTGCATCCAAAGCGTCAAAAACCGTACTGCTTAATGAACTTACTACAATGACAGGTATTGGATATTGGGGGATAAGCTTCCGTATAAAATCTATACCGTTCATTTTTGGCATTTCTACATCGCAGGTCATTACATCCGGTTTATACATAAGTATCTTGTCTCTGGCATCATAAGGGTCCTTTGCCGTAGCCACCACTTCTATTCCTGAGTCTGCCGATATTCCTCTTGACAGCCATTCACGAAATACAATGCTGTCATCTACTACAAGCACTTTTATTGATTTTTTAATTATCACTTAATCACTCTCCAGCAATATCCTAAACTACACTTTTCTGTAAACCGACGGCATTATGTACTGAAAACCTGTTTTGCTGCGCGGTATAGATTCGGTATGGCCTATAAACAAGTAACCACCGTATTCCAATGAATTATAAAACTTATTTATCAGCTCATCCTTTGTATCATCATCAAAATATATCATAACATTACGGCAAAATATGGTGTGAAATTTCCTGTTAAAAGGAAAAATTCTTTCCATAAGGTTGAATTTTCTGAAAATTACTTCCTTTCTGATCTCATCGGTTACTTTGTAATCACCGTTTTCCAGCTTCTTAAAATAGTTCAGTTTCCAAATTGCAGGCAAGTGCTTTATCTCTTCCTCGGTATATATTCCGGTTTCAGCCTCTTTAAGAACTTTACTGGATATATCCGTAGCCAGTATTTTAGAATCCCATAATTTTTTATCTTCTTTAAAATAATCGTTAATTATCATAGCCAATGTATAAGGTTCCTGCCCGGTTGAGCATCCGGCGCTCCAAATCCTTAAATCCTTATTTTTTACCGATGTAGAAAGATAGGGAAGCACTTTATCCCTAAAGTAATAGAAATGATCTGCTTCCCTCATAAAATATGTATGATTTGTGGTTATTCTGTCTATTAATGCCGTTATGGCTCCACCGGTTTTATCGGACAGGATATACTCATAATACTGTGTAAAATTTTTGCAGTTATTATTTACAAGCTCATAATGCAATCTGCTTGTTACCAGAGCCTGTTTTCCTTCTTTAAGTTGAATACCGTAATTCTTTTTTATAAATTCAGCCAATTGTGCAAATTCACTTTTCGTAATCTTAATCAAGTCTTATGCTCACCTTTTCATACTATTTTAGTAGTTCTAATATTTTCCGAACTCCCGGTTGTTTAAAATGATACTTGGTCTATCGTTATCAAAATTAAAATTATCTTGATTTATATCGGTATTTTGGCTAGACGCCGCCCCGTAATAACCTGATGTATCCGGTCTTCCATTATTAAACTGGTTATAGTTTTTAGCAAAACTTCTCAGTTTAAACTGTTTTACCAGATTCTCAAGTATAGCAGCTTGTCCTGCCAGTTCTTCACTGGCGGCGGCACTTTCTTCAGCCGTAGACGAGTTGGTTTGTACCACATCCGAGACCTGAATTATACCCTGATTGATCTGGCTGATTCCTACGGCCTGTTCATTGGAAGCATCTGCTATATCGGTGATAATATCATATACCTTATCGATTTCCTTTACGATATTATCCAAAGACTCGGCAGTTTCATTGGCTATTTTCATGCCGTCATTAACCTTAAAAATTGAGTTCTCAATCAGTTCTGTCGTTTCTTTTGCGGCATCGGCCGACTTGGCTGCCAATGTTCTTACTTCTTCAGCAACCACGGCAAAACCTTTTCCGTATTGTCCGGCTCTTGCAGCCTCAACCGCCGCATTTAAAGCCAGAATATTGGTCTGGAATGCTATATCATCGATTACTTTTATAATCCTGTTAATATTATTTGATGATATTTTAATCTCATCCATAGCCTTAAGCATTTCTTTCATCTGTTCATTGCTCTTGTTGGCATTTATTTTTACTCCCTTTGTAAGTTCATTGGCATCGTTAGCATGTTTGGCGTTATTCTGAGTCTGTGATGATATTTCTTCTAATGAAGCGGTCAGCTCCTCTATAGCACTGGCCTGTTCCGTTGAACCTTCAGACAAAATCATGCTGGAATCTGATATCTGCTTGGCCCCGCCTGCAACCTGTTCGGCAGACGATGCAATATTTCCCATTAATTCATTTATATTATCAGTCATTCTTTTCAAAGAAATCCCCAAAATATCATTTTCGGAGTTTATCTGAACATCTATGGAAAAGTCTCCTTGTGCCATCCTGTCTGCAGCAAGTGCATGATTTCTTATGTTTTTAGCCAGATTTTTAAAGGCTTGGGCAAGCTTGCCTGTTTCATCCTTATATTTTGATTCAACAGAGACATTTACATCACCCACTGCCAGTTTCTCTGCAGCCTCTACTACCTGGCTTATCGGTTTTCCTATAATACGGGAAATATACATACCTAAAGCGACTGCCACAATTACCCCCAAAACAGACAGTGTAATCACAGTTAATCTGGTATTTGCAGATATGCCAAGGATTTTTTCATACTGACTTTTGGCACCTGCTACCTTTCTGTCTACAAGCCCTTCCAATGTGTCTTGAGCTACAGTAGCAGTTACGGCCATGTTTTCGTCCAGCAGGGTAGCAGAAGCTTCAGCTTTTTTATTGTCTTTAATGCTTAATATGATGTCCTCCATTATTACAATGTAATTCTCAAAGGCCACATCAAAATCTTCATATAGCTTTGCCGTAGCTTCTTCCACTGCCGTCTTCTTGCTTTCAGCCATGAGAGCTTTAATTTCATCTGCTTTTGCCCTCATTTCGTCAATCCGTTTATCAAGCTCTTCAGTATCTTCTACGAGTATCAGGTTTCGAAGTTCTACCCGAAGTTCAAGATACATTTCCAATATTTCCGACAGTTGTCCCAAAGGTTCTGCCGCTTTTTCATATAGAATTTTGGCATCACTGCTCACATTATTTAAACTTGCCGTGCCCACTATGCCTATCATACCTGCCAAAAGAGCAACAGCAAGAAATCCTATAATCAATTTTACAGATATCTTTAAGTTTCTAAACCATTTCATTTATAATCTCCTTTTTAAATCTTTAGCCAATTAAGCTAAAGTCCTCTATGTTACTGTTACAAAGTTTTCAGCGCGTCCAAGTCCTCATCCGTCAGCAGCCTATGACAATCAAGTAGCAGCCTTACTTCGTTCCCCAACTTGCCGATATTTTTTACGAAACGGTTCTGATTGTCTTTGTTAATATGCGGCAGTTCCGATATATCATCATCGTTTATTGAGGCTACTTCCGAAACGCTGTCAACGATAAGGCCTACCGACATCTCTCTGATATCCACCACAATAATACAGGTACGGTCGCTATAATCATTGGACTCTTTATTAAAGCGCAGCCTGACATCGATAACGGGGATGATTTTTCCTCTTAAATTAATAATCCCTTTTATATATTCAGGCATTTCCGGTACCCTGGTTATTGACTGGATACCGATGATTTCTGTAACATACTTAATTTCAATTCCGTAACTTTCCTTATCTATTGTGAATATCAAATATCTTCCCTTTTGTGTATCTTCTTCCGTCAAATCCAATTGCATATCATCCATTTGAAAACTCCTTTCCGGTATTTATCTGTTGGAATTAACCAGACCGGCAATATCTAAAATAAGACTTATACTTCCGTCGCCCAGTAATGTACAACCCGAAATACCTTTTAATTTTTTGTACCTCTTAATATAGTCGGGTAGGGATTTTACAACAACCTGCTGTTGTCCAAGTAATCTGTCCGCAAAAATACATATATATTTTTCATCCTGAGAAACCATTGTAATAATTCCGTCAGTTAACTTAGTTATATCTGTTTTAACGTTAAAGAATTTATGTAACCTTAAAACCGGATAGCATTTTCCTCTGACCATTATCATTTCATTTCCGTCAGGGTCAACTATAATATCTTTCTCATTAGCTTTGAAAGATTCATGAATAGAAATAGTGGGTATGGTGTAAGTAGAATTTCCTACCTGCTGGTTCATACCGTCAATAATAGCCAGTGTAAGAGGGATTTTTAATGTAAATTGTGTTCCTTTATTTTTCTCACTTTCGATTAATATGCTTCCGCCTATAGTTTCAATATTTTTTGAAACTACATCCATACCAACGCCCCTCCCCGAAAATTCGGTTATATCATCCTTCGTTGAAAAACCGGGCAGCAGTATGAGTTTATAAATATCAGAATCGGTCATGTCCTGTTCATTTATGTTTATGTTAAGCAGATTTTTTTCTCTTGCTTTTGCAAGTATTTTATCTTTGTCAAGTCCTCTTCCGTCATCTCTTATGATAATATGAACATCGCTTCCGATACTTTTTGCCTCTATAGTTACAGTCCCTTTAACTGGTTTCCCAAGTAATTTTCTTTCTTCGACCGACTCAATTCCATGGTCTACAGAGTTTCTTACCAAATGCATTAGCGGATCGGTTATGTGTTCAATGATGTTCTTATCAACCTCTGTTTCTTCGCCTATAATCTCCAGGTTAACCTCTTTGCCCAGCTTTCTGCACATATCTCTTACAATTCGGTTCATTCTGTGGAAAGTAGCCGATAAGGGAACCATTCTGACAGACATAACCATATCCTGTATTTCGGCTGTTATTTTGCTTAACTGGCTTGCAGCCTTTTGGAAATTACTAAGTTCCAAGCCATCAAGATCCGGATTCTGCAAAACCATAGCTTCAGCTATAACCATTTCGCCAACCAGATCCATTAACTTGTCCAGTTTTGCAACACTTACACTAATTATATTTTGTGTGGCAAGAACGGTGTTAGCTTCGCCGGCTTTTTCCTTTGTCTTTTTGTTTGATTCTTTGCTTGAATTTTCACCGGTGTTATTTTCATTATCAAAGTTATTTTCATTACTCTCTGTTTTGATATTTAAACTATCAGTTTCAATTTCATTATCGTTGCTGTTTTTGTCGTTTAGTCTGGTTATTTCATCACGGTTTTCTTTATTGTCATTCACTGATAAATCATTGCCGCATGCGACTTTTTCATATGCTTCCTCATCAATTTGTGTTAAATCCAGATCTTTCAAAAAAATGGTCTGCATTAAATATGCATATACCTCTTCCTGAGACTTTTGGGTTTTAAAATATATCCGGAACCCTTCGTTACGTATAACATCTACGCTCGAATCATTATCCATAATATCTTGAGGATAATAAATAAGTTCACTTGCATATTTCTTAAGATTATGTACTAACGCAAAGGCTCTTACGTTTTCCATTTCACAGCCTTCTTCATAGTATATGACAGCCTTAAAAACATTAGTTGCCGGCAAATCGGTATTTTTAAGCTCCGATAAGTAATTTCTTAGCCTTTCTTTAAGACTTGAAGCCATACCGTCAACAGGATTGTTACTTCTAATTTTTTCCAGTTCAAGTTTAATAAAATCAACAGTATCCAGAATCAAATCATTTAAAGAAGAGCAGTCATAATGCTTCGGCTTTTCCTGCCTTAAATAAAAAAATAAGTCCTCTACATTGTGCGCCAAATCAGATATTTCTTCGTACATCATCATTGCAGAGGACCCTTTGATAGTATGCATAATTCTGAATATTTCATTGATAGATTCTTCAGAATAATTACAATCAGAATCGCTTTGCAAAATGACCTGTTCAAGCTGCTCCAACAGTTGAGTGGTTTCAAAAAGATACATATCCACCATTGCATCATTTGTATAGAAATCAGCCATCGTTACCTCCGTTAGTAAAAACTTTTGAAAGTCATATTGATTTTACTTAATTGTCAATAATGTTCTGACTATTTGATCTTCTTTAAATGGCTTAACAATAAAAGATTTTGCCCCGTTTAATATAGCTTCCCTAACCAAAATTTCCTGTCCCATTGCAGATATCATAACCACTTTAGCATTTGGATCAGTAGCCAGTATAGCTTTTAAAGCATCTATACCGTCCATATCCGGCATAGTTATATCCATAGTTACTATATCCGGCTTTAACTGCTTGAATTTTTGAATTGCCTCAATACCGTTTGAAGCTTCTCCCACTACTTCAATACCGTTGTTTTCCAACATGGTTTTAATAGTCAGCCGCATAAATGCAGCATCATCCACAATTAATACCTTCATTATGAAACACCTACTCCTAGCCATTTATTTATGTAATCGATATTTTAAAACATTTTTCGACGTCAAATGACATGGACAAAATATAGCATTTTAAATTTATGTTTTCAATCAATGTATGACTATTTTCCTATTAGTTTAAAATTTATCAAAAAATTCATACAAAATATGACTTTAGTAATTTATTTACAGTAAAAAAGCACCTAAACAACTTATTCATTTAAATAAGTGTTTAGGTGCTTGTACTGATATTGTTATTGGCTTAACACTTTGCAAGCAGCATCATTATTTCATTGCTTCTTTGAATGAACTTTGTCATGGCCTCAGGTTCCAGCGGCTTATGGCTAAGATATGCCAGATCATACAGCTGTTCGCATATCATAGGAGTATGCTCCGAATCTTCGTTGTTAATAATGTACTGTACAAGTTTATGATTGGCATTAAGGATAAGGGTTTCACCGTCATCAAATAAATTTTTGTCGTTGCTTCCTATGTTGTACATCCTTATCATATCCTGGAATCTGCGGTTTTCCTCCGACATTGTAATCACTGAGGATATCTTGTCATTCTTAAGTTTTTCCACTTTGACTTCCAGCTTATCCTTGCCTAAAATCTTGCGGAACAGCTTAGTCATAGCCTCGGTATTCTTCTTTAATATCTTTTCGTCCTTCTTTTCCACTTCATCACGGAAGCTGTCGGAAAGGCCTGCATCAATACGCTGGAATTTTATTTTCTGATTTCTGTATTCCAAATGGGTAATAAACGGCTGATCGATATTATGGCGAAGTATTACCGCATCCTGTCCGGCTTCTTTGAACATATTGATATACTGGCTCTGCTGCTTTTCGTCCGTCACATAATATACGATAACCTTTTCATCATCTTTAGCTTTGTCTTTCTTATCTGTCTTATCGTCTTTCTTGCTGTCACTGTCTTTCTTTGCTTCATCCCTGGTGTCGGCATCAGACGAATCTATTTCACCGGCAGTTGAATCATCCTTATTTGCTTTTTCGTCTGCCGTTTTATCGCCTTTAGAACCTGCGTCATCTGTTTTCGGTTTTGATTTTTCGATATAATCTTCCAGGGTAATGTATTTGCCCTCAAGATTTTTAAACAAAATGAAATCTTTCATTCTGTCAAAGAATTTTTCGTCCTTAAGGCAGCCAAACTTGATGAAGGGGCTTATATCGTCCCAGAATTTCTCGTAATTTTCCCTTTCCACCTTATACATGCCGGAAAGTTTGTCCGCCACCTTCTTGGAAATATAATCGGAAATCTTCTTTACAAAACCGTCATTTTGCAGGGCACTTCTGGATACGTTCAGAGGTAAATCCGGACAATCCAGTACTCCTTTAAGAAGCATTAAAAATTCGGGAATAACTTCCTTAATATTATCAGCGACAAATACCTGGTTGTTGTATAACTTTATGACTCCTTCTATCGAATCATATTCCGTATTTATCTTGGGGAAATATAATATACCCTTTAAATTAAACGGGTAGTCCATGTTAAGATGAATCCAGAAAAGAGGTTCCTTAAAGTCATAAAATACTTCCCTGTAAAATTCCTTGTATTCCTCTTCGGTACAGTCATTGGGGTGTTTTGTCCAAAGAGGGGTGGTATTATTTATCGGCTTTAACTCCTTGTCCTCTTTCTTTTCATCCTTTGATTTGCCGGCATCATTTTTTTCCTGTTCGTTGGCATTCTTCAAATATATTTCAACGGGCATAAAAGAGCAATATTTATTTAATACTTCCCTGACTCTGTATTCATTGGAAAATTCATAGCTGTCTTCGTTAAGATAAAGGGTAACATCTGTACCGCGTTCGGTTCTGGTGCCTTCTCTCATCTCATATTCCAGCCCGCCCTCGGATTCCCAGTATACCGGAGCGGCATCTTTCTGCCATGATAAGGTATTGATAGTAACCTTATCGGCAACCATAAATGCAGAATAAAAGCCCAGTCCGAAATGCCCTATAATCTGGTCTTCGCTGGCCTTGTCCTTGTATTTTTCAATAAACTTCTTTGCCCCAGAATATGCGATCTGATTGATATATTCCCTGACTTCATCCGCAGTCATACCTATTCCGTTATCTGAAAAACAGATCGATTTTTCTTCGGGATTTACGGTTACGGTAATTTTATATTGACTACCCTCCGGAATTTCCGCTTCACCCATCAATTCAAGTTTTTTCAGTTTGGTAATAGCATCAGCTCCGTTAGATACAAGTTCACGTACAAAAATATCCCGATCCGAATATAGCCATTTCTTTATAATAGGAAATATATTTTCGGAACTGATTGACAAGCTGCCTCTTTCTGTACTCATACATATCCCCTTTCCTATTGTTGGTCTATATCAGTTATATTAATATGCAAGATTTAAAATGTCAAGAAATTTTTAGCACTCTCTATACGAGAGTGCTAACAAAAATTTTTGTATTTTGTTTAATAAATATCTAAATTTTAAATATAACCTTTAAAAGAAATACAC